>JAFGXK010000295.1 GCA_016936695.1 Bacteroidales bacterium
ATGCAACATGCGCCAGTGAGGAATAGAACACCCTTCCCTTGCCATAGACCTTTTTCCAGACTACCGGCACCACATTTCCTCCAATCCATTCAGAGTGTTTGTCGGTGAAGGTTGTTGTGGCAAGAACCTTTACGTTGGGATCCACATGAACGTAATACTGCTCGGAGTGCATGTCGAAGTCCTCTAGGCCCTTTGTTACCGGATCAATGTGGTCCGTAATGTTCACCCTGTAATCAATTACACCTCCCGGATGTGCAACCCATTGTCCACCAACCATGAACTGGTATTCGGTATTGTTCCTGAATGAGTCGCCGAGACCTCCGTGCCATCCGGCAATTCCCGTTCCTGACTTGACGGCTTCAAGAAGGGCTCTTTCCTGGTCGTTCTTGATTGTACCCATCGTCCATGTCTGAATGATCAGGTCGAAATCCTTCTTGAGATCGAGCTGGGTATAGGAGTCGAGGGTATCGGACACAAGCACCTCCGCACCTTCCGATTTCATCCATGGGACAAAGATATCGCGGCACTTGTCGGGTTCATGGCCCATCCATCCGCCCCAGACGAACAGAACCTTCTTTCCGTTAAGTACAGTTGCCGGGGGTTCCGGGAATTTCATCCCTGCCACCCGGGGAGCAATTATTGCACCGGCTGCAAGAGCAGCGCTTTTTGAAATAAATGACCTGCGTGAAACCATGTTTTAAGATTTTCACGTAAGATAATAAATTTAATTTTCTGATATCCATTGATGGGCATAAAACCTGATTATTGCTCTTCATATGGAGCCTGGTAATGTACAGGTTAAGGCAGCTCTTTTGTTTAAAATTATTCTTAATTAAATTTTCTTTGAAGCAAAACCATAATTTATCCGTCTTTAATGCGGACATGAAAAGAATGACAACAAATGAGAAAGAATAGCCTGGTTTTTATCTGTTTGCTGCTTATATCCGCAGTCGTAACCGGACAAACGACTGAAAAGAAGAGATATACAGCAACAAAAGTAACAAGCGCCCCTTCAATCGACGGAATTCTGGATGACGAAACCTGGAAGGAGGGTACGTGGATAGATGACTTTACCCAGTTTGAACCATACAACGGAGCAAAGGCATCGCAGAGGACTGAGTTCAAGATCCTGTTTGACAATGACAATATCTATGCTGCCTTCAAGGCTTATGACACCAGTCCCGACAGCATTGTACACCGTTTAACAAGACGTGATGAACCTGACGGCGACCTTGTTGCAGTTATATTCGACAGCTTCCACGACCTCCGCACCGCTTTTATGTTCGGAATTGCTTCAAGCGGAGTCAAGTATGATCAGATGCTGACCAACGATGGGGATAATGAGGACACCTCGTGGGATCCCAACTGGTGGGTGAAGACATCGGTTAACAGCGAAGGCTGGATAGCCGAAATGAAGATACCTTTCAGCCAGGTGAGGTTTGAAAAGAATTCGGGGGAAATATGGGGCCTTGAGGTTGTACGCAGTCTGTACAGGAAAAACGAAATGTCCTTCTGGCAGCATATCCCTAAGGATTCCCCTGGTCTGGTTCACATGTTCGGGGAACTTGCCGGACTGGAACAGATTAAGCCGCGGAAGATTTTCGATGTTACCCCCTACGGGGTGGTGAAGCTCGAATCGTTCAGGGCTGAACCCGGAAATCCGTTTCTTGCCAAAGGAAGAAAGTACGGCATTAACGGAGGGATTGATGCCAAGATCGGGGTGACCAACAATATGACAATGGACCTCACAATCAATCCTGACTTCGGGCAGGTGGAAGCTGACCCGTCGGAAGTGAATCTTTCAGCTTATGAAACATTTTTCAGTGAAAGACGGCCTTTCTTCATCGAGGGTAACAATATCACCAATTTCAACCTGGGAATCGGCGACGGCGACGTGGGAAATGATAATCTCTTCTATTCCAGAAGGATAGGACGACGTCCACAGGGGAATCCCGATCTTGAGGACGGGATGTATTCAGACGTACCGAATTTCACTACAATTATCGGAGCAGCCAAACTCACAGGAAAAACCAAGAACGGGCTTTCACTCGGATTCATCGAAGCGGTTACAAGTGAAGAAAAGGCTGAGATCGATAACAACGGAGAAAGAAGTTATGAAACCGTCGAGCCTTTAACCAACTACATGGTTGGCCGGGTTCAGAAGGATTTCAATGAAGGGAAGACAATTGTGGGAGCCATTTTCACAGGCACAACACGGAATCTTGATGAAAACCTGGATGATATAATGCATAAGTCGGCCTATTCAGGCGGAGTGGACTTCACCCAGTACCTGAAGGGAAAGGACTGGATGATAAACATCAACACCGCTTTCAGCCAGGTGAGGGGAACAACCGACGTCCTTGAACGCACACAGAAGTCATCGGCAAGGTATTTCCAGAGGCCTGATAAGGATTATGCAATATACGATCCGACGCGGACATCTCTATCAGGAGCTGGAGGAAGAGTGCAGGTCGGAAAACTCAACGGGCATCTGAACCTTATGAGTGTTGTTTTATGGAAGACTCCCGGATTTGAAATCAACGACATCGGATACCTTATGCAGGCCGACAGAATTATGCCCTTGCTCTGGGCAGGTTACAACCAGTGGGAGCCAAAAGGTATTTACCGCAGCTTCAATGTGAACACCGATATCTGGTCAATGTACAACTTTGGCGGAGTTAAAATTCAAACCGGACTGGAGGCAAACATCAGAATGACATTCAAAAATTTCTGGAACGCATGGATATATGGCAACATCCAGACAAACGCCAACGACCCGTCGCTTCTGAGGGGAGGACCGATAATGATTACTCCCGGCCGTTATTTTACAAATGCAGGATTCTCGACAGATGACAGGAAAAAACTGGTGTTGATTTTCTACGGGAATTACAGCCGGGGATTTGAGAACAACCAGGATAACCTGAATCTCGGAACAGGACTTTCATACAAACCGACCAACTACCTGAGAATTTCGCTGAACCCTGGGATTTCAAAATCATTCACTGAACTTCAGTATGTTACCAAAATAAACATAGGCGACAACGACAGATATATCTTTGCCAGCATCGACCGAAGAACCATAAATACATCCCTGAGGGTGAATCTAAACCTCAGTCCCGACCTTACCTTACAATACTGGGGCCAGCCCTTTATAGCTTCCGGAAAGTATTACGACTATAAATATATTACCGATCCTGTAGCAGATCAATTCAGGGACAGGTTCCATATCTATTCAGGTAATGAAATAATCCGGGCTGAGAATTCTGCTGAAATTGATGAAAACCTTGATGGAACAGTCGATTACAGTTTTAGCACCGGAGACTTCAATGTACAGGAAATCCTATCAAACCTTGTGGTAAGGTGGGAGTATTCTCCCGGTTCATCCCTGTACCTCGTATGGAGTCAGACCAGAAGCGGATTCAATCCGTCGGGACAAATGGAATACCTGGATAATATGGGCGATCTCTTCAATCGCAGTCTTTTCCGCAACGACGACGATTACCGGTTGAAGAATGTGTTCCTTGTAAAATTCAGCTACAGGTTCGGGCTGAATTAAGAGGTACCAGGTATGCGGTACGAGGTACGAGGCGATCTTACCGCGAATCGCATGCTGAATAGCGCAAACCGTATTTCACGGTCTCATGGCTTCTGATCAGCAAGTATGAGCATTTCTTCGTACAGAGCCCTGAAACAATTCGCAGGTGTATTGCTGCCTTCTTCCTTTCTTCGGTCGTAGTATGTATCGAGGAACTGGCTGCTGCCCGACCATACGGTCTGAACCATTCCAAGGAATCGTCCCTTCATTTCCTGGGTTGAGCTGTTCCTGAACTTTAGCATATCTCCTGCCTGAATAACGGCGTTCTCAGGCATGCGCCAGGGACAGGTCACCACCCTTAATCCCTTCATTGCAAAATATACAGCAGTCTGATCGGGGCGCTCATAATGCCAGTCGCATATTACAACATCCTTTGGGATCATGTCGACAGCCCTGTAGGTATTGTTGAAGCTTGCTTCCCATTCGCCCAGTCCTGTTGTCTTACCATCAATCAGCCTGTCACCCCATATCCATAACTCTCTCCCCTTGAGAGCCAGGTGATCCCGGATCTTTCTTACCTCCCCTGCGAAGAGCTCCGCCGGGTCCCTTCCCGAGCATCTCGGGCACTGACGCTCGCCGATGTAGAACACCTCATCCATACCAGCATGGAAAGCATCTGTTTCGAAGGCATGGCATACCTCATCGACCAGAGCGAAAACAACATCATGCACATCCGGATGAAGCGGACAGTAACTCTTGCAATACAAGCCGTCGGGATTCGGCCAGACATACTTTTCAGGCATTTTTACATTTGGCGTCTCGTCAAATTCAGGATATTCCCTCAGCAGATTGCCGATCGTGCCCGCCCACGACTGATGCCCCAGTAGGTTTATCTGGGGAATTATCCGGATATCATGCTTGCGGCATTCCGTTACCAGCCGTTTCACATCCTGCATCGACAGGGCAACGGAATCCCTCAGTTCAGGATGGCTTTCGTAATGAAAATTGAAATCAACCCTGAGAATCAGTGTATTTACCTTTCGCGGTGCAAGCTCTTCCCCGATGAACTTTATGAATTCATTCAGCCCATCGGGTTGGGGCGCCCCGATGCAAAAACCCCGCACCGGAAAAATTGAATCAATCTTTTCGGTGTTTCCCGGCCATGCTTCTGCCGGATTGATAAAGAATAGTGCAGCCAGCACTGCAATAATTGACTTCTTCATAGCAGGAATTATCAGATTTTTGTTATTCCAAGTCCCGGCCTGTAAGGCAGGGCAACTATACCATCAACGACACTCAGGCCTGAGAAAGGATCGTTGCTTATCAGAAGGTTGCCATCGAGGTCGCACCAGTCGACCAGTGGTGAGAGTTGCGCGGCAGCAGAAATGGCGCATGATGTTTCGGTCATGCATCCTATCATTACTTTCATCCCGAAGGCCCGTGCCACATTCACAAGTTTCATTGCAGCATTCATCCCTCCGCATTTCATAAGCTTAATATTGATGCCTGAGTAAACACCTTTATTATCCAACAGGTCGGAGATATTCTTGATGGCTTCATCCCCGATTATCGGAATGGGACTTTTCTCCGTAAGCCAGGCATTGTCATCCTTCATTTCCTTCGGAAGCGGCTGTTCAAGGAAGAGAACTCCTTTTTCCTTTAGCCACCATGCCATTTCGAGAGCGTGATTACGGTCCTTCCATCCCTGGTTTACGTCAGCGCAGAGCGGTTTGTCGGTTATCGACCGGATGACCTCAATCATTTCCCTGTCGTTATCCCTTCCAAGTTTGACTTTAAGAACCTTGTAGGGTTCGGCCTCGAGTACCTTCTGCCTGATGACCTCAGGGGTATCAAGGCCTATTGTGAAGCTTGTGAGAGGTGCTTTTTCAGGATTAAGTCCGAACAATTTATAAAAAGGCTCACCGACCAGTTTTCCAATCAGGTCGTGCAGGGCAATGTCGATCGAAGCCTTGGCGGCAGGATTGCCCGGCATCACATTTTCGACATATTCGAGTATGTCGACCAGAAGGAAGGGATCGCTGAACTGCGAAAGGTTGACCCGTGATAAGAATGTTGCCACCGATTCGTGGCTCTCTCCAAGGTAAGGCGGCATTGAGGCCTCGCCATACCCTATCACCCCATCGAACTCAACCTCTGTAAGCATCACGGGGGTTGTGGTCCGCGAACTTGTGGAGAGAGTGAATGCGTGCCTGAGCTGAAGTGTATACGGGGTGAAAGTGAGTGCGAGCCTTCCGCCGGCTTTTCTTTTCCGTCTTAAGCTGGGGCTTATAAAAGAAGTCTCAGCGGCAGCGGCCTGAGTCCCTACCAATGTGCCGCCTATCAGGTAGCTGCTGTATTTTAGAAAATCTCTTTTATTCATGTTAAACTTTAATTAAAATTAACTACCAGCCATCAAATTAACTAAAAATACCAATGGTGTTCCAGCAGGGGCATGGCTCCCTTCCCTGACGGTGTCCCGATCATCCTTCTTGCCCCCAGGTAGGAATCCCTCCGCGATTCGCTGAAATTGGTCCTTGTAGAATCGAGACTATTAATTTTTACCATTCCTGAACAATGGATGAATTCACCGTTTCCGATATACATCCCCACATGGGTTGCCCTCGGCCGTCCGCGCCGTGATGACCCGAAGAACATCAGATCGCCTGTCTGGAGCGAATCGGGGAATGACTCCCTCCTTGCCCTGATTCTGATGCCGTTCTGAAACTGCTGCGATGCATCACGATCGAGGATTATTCCATTAAGATAATAAACAGTTTTTACAAAGCCGCTGCAGTCGAATCCCTTCAGGGAGGTGCCTCCCCAGAGGTAAGGAATACCCATGAACGACTCTGCGGAAGAAACAAGGTTTTCCGGTGTAAGAAGTTCCCCGGCAGAAAGTTTTTCAAGACTGACAGCCCTGCCTGCCGGAATAAATCCACGGCGTCCGTCGGGAAGCTTAACATCAAATCCCTCACTGCCTGTTCCGGCGATTTCAACAATACAGCCGGCAACGATATCGGATATTGGCTTTTTCATTGATCTGTCAGCAAAGACATCACCCGTTTTGTCTGTATATAAGAGCCTTTCTGATGATCTCCACAACCTGTGTTCTTCAACTGATTTAACTGCAATGGCATCACTATCGACCCAGCCCAGGTACATATCGGGAGTCTGAACAAGAAGCCATCCTCCGTTCTGTTTGAAAATCTTCATGGGAGTACCCATCACTGCCTGGCTTACCATTTCGGCATCATACGATGATGTGAACCGGATATTGCAAACGCTCACAGTCACCAGTCCCCATGGAGAGGCTGCCAGCCCGGCTTCAGGCAGCACGATAAGGCTGTCCTGGAAAGTCACTCCCTTTTTTTCGAGAATGCCGGTTATTGCATCTTTTGATTCAGGAACCGTGGTTTCTCCCCTGAGAACAAATCCCGATTCAGAAGAGGTGAGTTGCACATCGAAGATTCCTTCCCTCAGATCAGGCACCCAGTCTATCCCTATAGAATCGATCAGATGGGTGAGATCTGGAGCAGCGCTTTCCTTCCGGGCACACCCGGTTGTTAAAAGAATAACAATGGGAAAGATTAATCCATTTAACCATGCTTTATGCCGTATCGTTCTCATCTATCGTATATTATTTCCATTTCGTAATCCCACTTGTCAAAATAGAGGTTCCCTCCCTTCCATTCAACCTCACCCCTCTGGAAATCGAAGGGCTCGCTTCTCATAAAGGTCTTTTCGGGCCACAATATGCCTGCCACACCTTTATTGATTATCAGCCTGTACGAATCGATTCCAGAAATATAGAATTCCCTGAGTTTCCTGTCGTCTGTATACTGAAGTCCGTAAGATATATCGGCCGGGATCCATCCGGTACCTTCAAAATAAACCTCGCACCAGTCGTGAAGGTTCTTCCCTCCGGGTGGCACCTTCCACCCGCTCTGCCATCGCACAGGGATTCCCTTGTAACGCAGCATCGACATCAGCAGGAAGGTCTGCATACCACAATCTCCCCTCCTGTTCTTAATTACATATTCCGGAATGTTGCTCATTAATGAGTACTCCTGAGCGCCTGCCCAGGGTATGTTGTCAGTGAACCACAGATAGATCTTCCTGTAAATTTCAAAAGGGATTCCTTCCTCACCGGCAATGGAATCGGCAAGCCTCTTTACGTCCTCAGTAAAACAGATATGAGGGAGCTGTTCTGCAGTATACTTCATGTAAATCGATGAGGCCGTATCATATGGAAGAGAGCTGATTTTGACGGGATCGAAATATTGTCCCCGGGCTTCAAGGCTGAAGGATGTATTAAAGACCACCGGTTTTTCCTTTTCCGCCTTTGCCTCGAGATAGAGGGTCCGGTGAACAGCTGAATCGGGGGCAATCAGATAATTTCCCGGCAAAGCTGATATGAGTTTTACATTACCCTGTCTGGGATGATCCTCCCTGGGATAAGGCAGCCAGCATCTGACAGTCTCTCCGTGCGGAACTGCATCGGGAAACACGGTAAGGGTGTAGTTAATTGTCATGTTCATCGGGAGAACAGGGTTTGCTCCCGTTTCAGAGTCATTTATTATCGATTTTGTATGACTTTTTCTGTGAATGATCTCAGGCAGTGAAGCTTCTGCGCTGTCGCGTGAAGCCCGGTTAAAGTGAAAATCCATCATGAGCTGAAGATTCAGGGCTGCCCTGCTAAAGTATCTCTTTTCCCCCTTTATTACCTTGTATTCCAGCCAGTTTCTTCTTTCCATTTCAGTCTTTTCCTCAGCAGTCAGCTTTCCGATCCTCTTTCTCAGTTGCCTGTCGATCTCCATCCCGGTATAAGGGAAATCAAGTGCAATCCTTTCTTCAATGATTGCTAGGGTATCGGAAGGTAAAACATGCTTTGTTGCAATTTCAGGAGACTGCCCGCATCCTGCCGTAATTGTCAGCAGCAATAGTGAAGCCAGTTGAAAAAGGTTGATTTTCATTTGTTGATTTCGCAAGCGTAAATTTATAAAAATAGGAATACAATCATGCATGACATTCCTTCTCCTGATAATATGTAGCTCCTTACCTGAGACTCTAGTATTTAACCCTGAAATCCCTGTGATTCACAGGCGGATAAACATCTGTAGTGACCGATTCCACATATCCGGGCCCCTTTCTGCACCATTCGGTGAAATCCCTCAACTGCTTTCTTGTTCCCTCGGCCTCGATATAAACACTCCCGTCGGGCATATTTTTCACATACCCCTTTATCCCGCGGCTTGCAGCTTCCCTTACTGTCCGCCAGCGGAATCCCACTCCCTGAACATAACCCGTAACATGGATGCGGTACTGAAGTAATTCATCATTTTCCTTCATAATGAATGACGATGGGGTTTTGAGTATTAAAATTACTAAAAATTAAAAATCCGGGAGTAGTTCTTATAAAAACATTCCATCCATCCGGAACCTGAATTCAAAAATCCATTACCTTTAAAATTCAAGAAACACTTCATCATCATGGAAAAAAGAATTAAAACCTGTCTGCCGATAATTCTGGCAGTATCTATGTTCATTCCCTGCCTGAGCCATGCTTCCGGACCGGGAATTGATGAACCAGTTCAGTCCGGTCAGGAAAGTCTGAACAAGTCATTAGACACTAACCGGAAAGGGAAAATAATCGTCAGTGCCCGACCGGGTGCAAAGATCAGCATTGAACAGCTGCGCCATGAATTCTGGTTCGGGTGCGCAATAAGCAACGGGCTTTCTGACGGCTGGATGAAGGAAGAAGACCTGAAACAGTACAAGGAAAAATTCCTTCAGAACTTCAATTCGGCCGTAACTGAAAATGCGGTTAAGTGGTACAGCATGGAACAAAAAAAGGATCAGGTGAATTATGCCATCGTAGACGGGATACTTAAATGGACCGATGAAAACAACATACCGCTCAGGGGGCACAATCTCTTCTGGGGCATTCCAAAATTCGTTCAGCCCTGGATCAAGGAGCTTAACGATGAGGAACTAATGAGGAGGATAAAGGACAGGGCAATAACCGTTACTTCAAAATATAAAGGCAGGTTTGCCGGCTACGATCTTAACAATGAAATGATCCACGGTAATTATTATGAGGAGCGTCTGGGTCCGGAAATCACAAAGCTCATGGCACAATGGGCTCACGAGGGCGATCCCGACGCACAGCTTTTCGTTAACGATTATGAGATTCTCACCGGGAAGCGGCTGGCCGACTACATGGCTCATATCAGATCTCTCCTCAGGCAGGGAATTCCCATTGAAGGCATTGGCGTCCAGGGCCACTCTCATTCAGACACCTTCGACCGCCGGCAGCTTCAGATAGCACTCGACTCACTTTCAGTTTTTAAACTTCCGATACTTATCACCGAATTCAATATGCCCGGACAACGGTCAAAGTACTATAATGAGAAGATCATGACCATGACACCGGAAGAAGAAGAACAAAAAGCAAGGGAACTGGTTGATTTTTACAGGATCTGTTTTGCTCATCCTGCAGTTGAAGGAATACTTATGTGGGGATTCTGGGAAGGAAACAACTGGATACCCGTTTCATCGCTTTACCGCCGCGACTGGTCGCCCACACCTGCAGCCGGGGCTTACCATGACCTAATCTATAAGGAATGGTGGACCAGCGAGACTGGGACTGCCGGAGCAAACGGCACCCTTACGGTTCCTGCCTTCTTTGGAAGGTACAGGATCACGGTCGACGGGGTATCCGCCGAAGTTGAACTAAGCAAACAAAAAGGAAGTGTTGATATTGATCTCAGGTTAGCTTCATCGGTGCTATGACAATATAAATAATTTAATAAACCCTCAATACAATGAAATACAGAATATTCGGAAGGACAAACTGGAAGGTCAGCGAGATTGGCTACGGGATGTGGGGAATGGCAGGCTGGACCGGTTCAGATGATGAAGAATCGCTGGAATCACTTCAGCTTGCTGCCGACCTGGGCTGCACATTCTTCGACACTGCCTGGGGATACGGTGCAGGTAAAAGCGAAGGACTGCTCGGAAAACTGGTAAGGGCAAATCCTGATAAAAAGCTTTACACGGCTACCAAGATGCCGCCAAAGAACTTCAAATGGCCGGCAAGAAGGGAATACACACTCGACGACTGCTTCCCTCCCGACCATATCGAGGAATACGTAAACAGAAGTCTTAAAAATTCAGGACTTGATTCGTTCGATCTGATGCAGTTTCATACATGGGAAGACAGCTGGCTCGAGGATGACCGTGGAATAAAAAAGATGCTCGAACTAAAGGAACAGGGCCTGTTTCATGCCATTGGCATCAGCGTTAACCGCTGGGAACCATGGAACGGAGTAATAGCAGTGAGAAGCGGACTGATCGATTCAGTGCAGGTTATTTACAACATCTTCGATCAGAATCCCAAGGATGAGTTATTCCCTGCCTGCCGTGAGATGAATGTGGCCGTAATTGCCCGTGTTCCCCTCGATGAAGGCACTCTTACCGGAACACTTACCAAAGATTCAAAGTGGCCCGAAGGCGACTGGCGTAATACCTATTTCGTCCCTGAAAACCTCAATGCCAGTGTTGACAGGGCTGAAGCCCTCAGGCCACTGATCCCTGAAGGTATGACCATGCCGGAAATGGCTCTCCGGTTTATTCTTGGCGAACCGACTGTAAGCACTATTATCCCCGGTATGAGGAAGCCATCGCATGCAAAGGCAAACATAGCTGCAAGCGATGCCGGTCTGCTGGAGCCTGAACTGATGAAGCAGCTCGAAAAACACCGCTGGGACAGGAGACCGACGAAATGGTCGCAGTAGTGTAAACCGCCCCGGCCGGGTTCAGGACAGACGAAAAACGAAACGGCCTTTTCTGAGGCCGTTTCTCTTTTCTTCATCTATTGGGTCTTTGCTACCCTGTCAACAGGAGGGATCTTTCCGGAATGGATTTCATAAAGCCTCGCATTAGTCTCCCTTGCCGCATCAATAAGCTCCCCGTATGGCCTGTCGGCGACATCGACCATGCCGATATTGTAGTTCTCCCCGTCACCTCTTCCGGTTGAGGGCTGGTCCCACCACTGGAACCAATGTGTTCCTATCAGATTAGGATGAGCAACAGCATTCTCAACATAATAACGGTATGCAGCTCCGCGTTCCTCCTGGCTGATGGTCTGCCTTAAACCGGGTGACAGTCCCCTCTCGGTGGTCCCGAAATGAAATTCTCCAATTATTATTGGAAGACCGGTAAACTCAGCAATCCTGTCAAGCCTCCTGTGATCAGCGAAATAGCTGTAAATATTAAGGCTGAACACATCAAAGCCCACTGAAGCAGAAGATTTAACAAGATCTTCCGGAGGGTCACCTCCGAAACGCAGTCCGAGGTTCAGGTGATTCGGGTCATGCTTCCTTATCGATTTGTTCACAAGGGTGATAAATCTGGTATAAGTGTCATAAACAAAAGCCTTCCGGCGTTCGGGAGTATCGCCTCCCTTAAGAAATTCCTGAAGAGCCTTCTTCATGGGAGTGTCATCACCTTCCAGGATAACCCTTACCAGCTCCATCTCCCTTCCGGGCCATGGTGGTTCATTTCCTACAAAATAACCCAGCAGGAAGGGATCGTTCCTGAGAGGCTCACACTGACGGGCGGCAGCAGCATCAACCATAGCCTCGTAATCAGGGGAATAGACATCAGGCATACCCATGGTTTTTGCATCAAAACCCCACCCCGACAGTGTTGCCACATAAGGCATGCCGACTGCTCGTCCCAGGGTGGGATCCGACCAGTTGGCAACTGTATTCAGCCCCCAGTCGTCCATGCGCCTGGCGGTAAACTCCATCCATTTCTGGTAATAATCTGGACCAAACCTCCTGTAGAGATTCCAGGTAAAGAATGAAGCCTTCCCAAGCCTGCGGTCGGAGGTTTTAAGTTCTTCGGGAACAAATGATTTGTAAATATATTCCCTTCCTTCTGTGCGGGCAAATGAACCACCCGCACTTATTCCGGTACTGCCGGCAGAAATGAAATAATGGCCCTGCGGGTCGATGAACCACCATATTCCGTCGATCTTCTCCACCCTGAAAAATCCGGTAGCTGCGGCCCTGGTTTCAAGATAACCTCCATAATCCGATACATTGAACCGATCGGTCCGGAGAGCCTTGTCTTCCTCATTCCAGGCAGCCTGTAGATCCTCAATGGCAGCCGCTTTGCCCGGCCATCCGGCGGGGATCCATTGTCCGAATTCATCCACAAGGGGGACCGGGCTGAGAACTGAATCCTCTGGCGTCATTGTAAGCCGAAGATTTCTTATTTCAAGGACAGGAGAGCCAATGGGCTGGTCCATAAGGAATCCTATTGAATCGACCTGGTTTATGGTTCCGACACTGCCGCTGAAACCGAGGCCGTAGCCGGGCATCCCCTTTTGTCCTATTGCGGCCATATCGTGCCCTATAACGTTCCTAAACTGAAAGTTGGCAAGGGGAATGGAAGCCCTTACCCATGCTCCCTGAAACGGGAGAATTCTGAGCCTTCTGACCCCTCCTGTATCGTAAAGACTTACATGGAAACGTTGTGTGGAGGAGGCCCTGAAATCAATTGTCAGAAAGCCGAACGAGGACCAGTCAGCCGGCAGATCCGGATTAAGATCCTTAACAGCCCATTTCTTCTCAAAGGACTTACCTTCGAAAGTAACTGTTTTGACATCATCGCTCTTTCTGCAGGAAGTCCCGGCAATCAGAGACAGAAAAATAAGAATAAAAGGAATCTTTTTCATTTAGTCAGGCTTTTCAAGGTTATCAGTAGGCTTAAAGTTATGAAAACAATGGCAGAAAATCAACATCCGGTCTGGCGAAGAAATGTTCTGCCGGTTTTGCTGTTCTGCCGGTTCTTCTGGTTAAACAGATTCAGCAAGCATATCATCTGCGAAACTTCTGCGAATAAATCTGCGTTAATCTGCGAGAACTTTTTTCTTGCCAGCCCTATTAACCATACACGATCATCTCTATGTATGGTATCTTTCTGTTCAAATAAAATTTGCATAACAAAATTATTATTGATTCCTTTGTTATAACAATGTTATAACATCGTCTAACCAATGGAAATACAGGTAATTCAGATCGGGAATTCAAAGGGGATCATTCTCAGCAGAGCGATCCTCGAGAGGTATAACATCCAGAACAAGGTAGTGCTTGAGCTGAGGAAAAACCATATCAACATCACGCCGTTAAAACAGCCGAGGGAAGGCTGGGATAAGTCACTTACCGACATGAATGCAAAGGGAGAGGATATTCTGCTTTTGAAATAAACAACCATTCAGTAAAACCGAAATGTAATGGAAGCAAACCAGTACAGCATAGTGCTTGTAGCTCAGGATTCAGCATCAGGCAACGAACCACCCGACAGCATGCAATGCGTGGTCATCTCTCCCGCTGAGATGAACAAGTCTCTGAGAACAGTTACAGTGGCTCCTATTGGAGCTGATACGGGAGATTACCCGACCAGGGTGAAAATAAAAGCAGGTAACAAACCGTCCAGAATAATGCTCGATCAGATCATCACTATAGAAAATAAAAGGATCCTGAAAATCACTGGCGATCTGGCGCCTGCAGAAGTAAAGAAGGTAAGGTCGGTTCTGAAGGAAATCTTTATCGATTAGCACAACTCCGTGAATATTATCAATATTTTAATCTTCACTTTGTAAAACTGTAAAGAGTTACCATGAATGGCATAAAAAGGATATCGGTCTTTTGTGGCTCAAGCCGGGGGAACGATGATATCTTTGAAAAGCAGGCATTCAGATTGGGCGAGACACTTGCTTCAAGGAAGATAGGACTTGTTTACGGGGGTACGAAAATCGGTTTGATGAATGCGGTCGCAAACGGCGCTCTGAGCAGAGGCGGAGAGGTTACGGGAGTCCTGCCGCGGTTCATTAAAGACAAGGGAATAGCACACGACAACCTTACCGAACTTGTCCTGGTTGATACAATGCATGAACGAAAGACCAGAATGCACGAGCTGTCCGAGGGGATAATTGCCCTTCCCGGAGGCTTCGGCACTATGGAGGAATTCTTTGAGATACTCACCTGGGGCCAGCTCGGACTTCACAGAAAACCCGCGGGACTGCTTAACATCAACGGATTCTATGATCCGCTTATGGCTCTTGCATCGACAATGAATGCGTATGGTTTTATCAGGGAATCGAGCAGGCGGATGCTTCTCATAAGCGACAATATCGACACACTTCTTGATATAATGGAGGATTATACTGCTCCGGCAGTCGACAAATGGTCAGTTAAAAAGGATTTGCAGGCATGACCTTCGATCTTAAAACAAATAACAGCTTCAATACATGACAAGCAAACAGGATAAAAAGAAAAAAACTGCAGTTGTTTTCGGAGCAACCGGCCTTATCGGGAAAGAACTTGTAAAGACTCTTCTCAACGACGATTCATACGAAAGAGTAACGGTTGTTGTAAGGAGCCCTCTGGCTCTTCCCGACTCAAAGCTAAGCCAGATAAAGCTTACTGATTTCTCAAAGCTTTCTGAACTGAAGGGACATCTGAAATCAGGCAACTGGTTCTGCTGTCTTGGGACCACAATCAAAACTGCAGGTTCCCGGGAAGCCTTTGCCAACGTCGATCTCGAAATGCCGAAAGCGATTGCCGGACTTGCCGAAGCTGCTTCCGCAGAATCGCTGGTAGTTATATCATCGATCGGGGCTAATGCTTCTTCTTCAAATTTCTACCTCAGGACCAAGGGAGAAATGGAGATGGCTGTGATGGCTATCTACAAAGGGAACCTCAAATTCGTACGACCCTCTCTGCTGATGGGCGACAGAGTCGAATTCCGCCTTGCAGAAAGTATTTCAGCCGTTTTCATGAAAGCATTCGGATGGATGATGATCGGAACCCTGAGGAAATACCGGGGCATTAAGGCCGGTGATCTGGCCAGGGCAATGATAATAATTTCAAATGGCCCTGCTGAAAAAGTAACCTATGAATCGGATGAACTGCAAAAAGTTGCAAAAGAATCAAATATGTTGAAATAAGAAATACAATCTTATAATACAATCCAAAAATGAAAAGAATAATCATACCCGTAATTTCATGTATCCTGCTGGCACCGTTTGTCAGCGGGCAGAACAGGGACAAGGCAGTTTTCAGGGAATCGAAGCCTGGATTTTATCAGAATTCAATAATGAAGGATGACCGTGAAGTAAGGGAAAAAGCCAGTCCGCTCCAGGTCACAAGGACTTTTTCGGTTGACCTGGCCGGAGCATCGCTACCCAACAAGATCGACCTTTACAAGAACCAGTGGCATACTCCCCCTGTGTCGCAGGGAAACACAAGCACATGCTGGAGCTTCAGCACCACATCATTCCTTGAATCAGAGGCATACAGGATAAGCAAGCAAAAGGTAAAGCTGTCGGAGATGTACACCGTTTACTGGGAGTATGTTGAAAAAACAAAGCGTTTCGTGAGGGAAAGAGGCAACTCGGCATTTGCCGAAGGTTCGGAAGCAAACGCCGTCACAAGGATGTGGAAGCTTTACGGGATAGTGCCCCTTGAATATTACACAGGTCTGACCGGCGGCCGTAAGTATCACAATCATGAGGATATGTTCAGCGAACTGAGCGGTTTTCTTGCATCTGTAAAGGCAAATTCTTTGTGGAACGAAGATTATGTAATCGAGACCATAAAATCGATAATGAACCATCACATGGGAGTGCCGCCCGCTGAGATCACGGTAAACGGCCGGAAGATGACTCCGCTTCAGTACCTGACCGATGTGCTCAGGATAAATCCCGATGATTATGTCGACATCCTCTCCTACCGGCAGGAACCATTCTACAGGCAGGTTGAATACAAGGTCCCGGATAACTGGTGGCACAGCGATATTTATTATAACATCCCGCTCGATGAATTCATGTCAGCCCTTAAAAATGCAGTCAGGAAAGGCTTCACTGTAAGCATAGGAGGAGATGTGTCGGAACCAGGTCTTGACCGCACCACACAGTGCGCGGTAATACCTGATTTTGATATCCCGGCTGAATACATAAACGATGATGCCCGGCAGTTCAGGTTCTCGAATCACACTACCACCGACGATCACGGGATGCATATCGTGGGTTACGCCGAGAAGGACGGGAAGGACTGGTACATGCTGAAAGACTCGGGCGCCGGATCAAAGAACAATGATCCCAATGCCAGGGAGTGGGGCTATTATTTCTTTTCTGAAGGCTACGTGAAACTTAAGATGATGGATTTCATGGTCCACAAGGATGCAGTAAAGGAAGTTATGGCAAAATTCTAAAATTACTGCACTCCTGATTCAGATGCTTCGTTCATCGATTGCCTGCATTCAGGACTTCTTTCACCTTTTACGGTAAGAATAAGCATCCCTGTAAACCTTGTTGATGCCGTCGGCCCGGTACGACTTTTTCTGAAAGGCTGACGATGTAACATTGTTTGCAGAATCGCTGTATGCAGGACATACCTCACTGTTGCACGAAGCAAGAAGGATAACGGCCGATATTATCAACAGAAATTTCTTCATAGGTGTAAATATAAATATTCAGACTCAATTATCTTACAATTTCTCCATCTGAACATTTATATTATTCCCTTGTTTAAATAAAAAAGCTACCTATGAAACAAGCGTCTGGCATACTTACAAGGATCGTTAATACAACAGATGACAGCAAACTTGTTTTTGTGAGGATGATCGTGGGGGTGATTTTTGTCTCTGAGGGAATTCAGAAATACCTCATTGTTTCCCTTCTCGGACCTTCCTATTTTCAGGATATCGGGTTCGGACATGCAATGTTCTGGTCTTATTTCACAGGTACCTTCGAGCTTTTATGCGGGCTGCTTGTGATTGCGGGTCTTTTTACAAGGCTTGCGACCATTCCGCTGCTGACAATAATGATAATAGCTTACTTCACTGCCAAACTCCCCGTGCTTATAGACAAAGGATTTCTGTCGTTCGCCCAGGTTTATAGGATCGATTATGCTCTTACGATACTGATCGTAATGCTGTTGATCTATGGCGGCGGACGATGGTCAGCTGATCTCAGAATACTAAGATCTCCAAAGAAGAGAGACATGGGGGGACAGGACAGCAAAAATCCTGGGAATAAATTACCTGCGTGAAAAAGCACTTAATGACACCTGAAAAAAGTACACTTTTATTTAGCCGCCTTATTGTTGAAAAAGAAAGGTAAAATTTAGCTATGTGATGAACGGATGTTTTTCATTGATGAAGGCACATATTTCTTTGACTAATGAGATTGACTTTGGCAGCGCAATTTCTGAAATTTGTATGTGAATCTCAGTGGGAGCATCACAGTTCTCTCAAGATGTTGATAATTTCTGCGCACCACAAAGAATTAAATAGTATAATCTGGTGAATGTCATTCAAATCTGAAATATATCAAAAGGATTACCTGTTCTGGATAACACCTTTTGTTATTCTCTTTGCAATATTCTGCATGATAAAGAGGGATAACAGGGACAGGGAATCAGCAATATTGCATCACGACAGTTTTCGCTCCGACACCACTCTCACCCTGAATATAAACAAAACAGAAGGAGTAAATAAAATCTTACCTGCCGACAGCACTTTCGTGTTTTTCGCAGACATAAATGGGAAGGTATCGAGATAACACTTTCCCGCCTGACAATTAAAAACACCCTGCAGTTTTCACTGCAGGGTGTTATTTTTATCCGGTAAACGGATCACCATCCATTTCTGTTACGGTTACCGAAGCGGCCATTGCCCTGCCCCTGAGCCCGGGAACCTCTGCCTGTTTCATTCGGCGAGCTGGTAATCTCGTCGTATTCTTCCTGAGTTATATATACTGGAGTATAGGTCGCTCCTATCCTCTCCAGCTGACGGGTGAATGCCCTTAAATGGTTCCTGGAACCCCTGAGCAAATTTTCGAAAACCAAAAGGATATTCTCGTTGGAAGCCACACCAAGATACTCTTCAAGATCTTTGATATCCATATCTTCTATCAGCGCGCCCGTTTTGAAAGCAGCTTCGATTGATTCAGAACCCTGCTCTACAAGTTCTCCGTACAATTCCTGAAAATCAGGATTTGTAAAAACACCCGGGTCGCCTGCCAGTTTGTATTCATCACCATAACTTTGCAGAAGCAATAATACCGCATTCATATGGGTTTCTTCAGCACTTGAAATATTTGAGAAAATCGGTGTTCCCCATTTTTCATATAAGGCGGCATAGACATCTCTTGCAAGTTTTTCTTCTTCTTTCATGTGCATAAGAATATCCAGCTCACCATCAGTGAAAGAAAGATCATCCGTTAAGCATGATCCAAGGCTGCTCTGAACCATTATGGTTGTTCCATCGGCTGCAACTTCGATAATACTATCGGTCATCAAGTCAGCCTGGCCATTATTGTCCTTTGTGCATGAATTCATTCCGAAAAGCAGGCTTGTCATAAAGCTGCCAAGAACTATAAACATTTTGAATTTCATAATTTCTGGGTTTTTAAGTTTTTACTTTTTATTGGTTGTTTCCCTATAGTCACAGATTCCGTTTTTATCAGCGTCGGCAAAGTTCCCGTTTCCGTTACCATTTCCCTGTCTCATGCCTCGCTGACCCTGTCCATTACCAAGACCATCGCCGGATCCTCTGCGATTGATCCCTTTTCTTCCGGTTTGCTGATTTCTTGCGTTACTATTCTCAAAGTTGTCGCAAACACCATCTTTATTGGCATCCACAAAAGCAGCAGTGGCGTTGCCTTTTCCGTTCATCGACCGTTGTCCCGCTCCCTGATTCTGAGCGCTTGCCATTGTTGTTATTGCCACCAGGGCAATTCCTGCGATAAAAAGTTTTGTTTTCATAATCATAAATTTTTCAAGTTTGATAACTAATTAATAAATCGTCTTCCTCTTCCCCTTCCGGATGGACCACCGGGTTCGTGTTGTCCCGAATGAATATCCGTGGTAAACATCTCCGCGAATAATTGGTCGAGTCTTTCTGTCTGATCCTTGTTGCATATTTCCTTAAAATCCAGATAATACCTGTATGTCAGCTTTTTAAGATCAGCATGTAAATGTCCGACTGAATCGGACAACAAATTCAGTTTTGATGAATCAACGATGGATGATGACATCTCTTCCAGCATTCTCCCTCTGATGTCATTGAGTTCAATATTGATATCCCTTACATGGTGCCTGAAATCAGGATTGAACTCCCTGAAACGGGCCATCTGTTCGTTGGTAAGGTTAAGCTGATCACGGAAATAACGGCCGCTGTACTCGAGGGAAGCCACTTCGTCCCCTATCGTGCCGGATTCCGGAACCGTTAATTCCAGCCTTTTAGGATTTCGGTTATAGACAACCGTGGCAACTGTGGCAATATTCAATAAGGCCAGTGCAATTATTGCCCAAATCATCCATCTGTTTCTGCTTTCAGGTTTCATTGTCAGCCTCCTATTCTATTGAAAGAACATCCACTGATTCGAGAACTGCATCATTTATAAGCGCCAGTTCAACCGGGATTTCGGCCGTATTTCCGGCTGGACGAGATAAATTACCTGCCAGAACACCCAGAAAGACAGCAGCTGCCATTGATGCTGCTATTAGTACCGGCCTGAGCATCCGGATAAATCCCGATTCACTTTCATGACCGGCAGTTTCGAGGGAAGCGATCCCTGCCATCACTCTTGTGACAAGAAAAGGATCCGTATCCGTATTCCTTTCCATTTCGACTACCCTGTCCGCCAGCAACAATACATTGTAGATTTGTTTACATGAATCACATGTTTTTAGATGTGACTCAACCTGATTCCTGATATCCGGGGACAATCTGCCCTCGTGATAAGCATCCAGATTTTTTTGACATAACTGACAATTCATTTTTGATTGGTTTTTATGATTAGAAACAAAACTTGACTTTTTCCTTCGTTCATTACGGATTTTTCCCCCTTCCTGCCGATAATTTTCCCCTGAGATTCCTTTTAGCTCTCTGCAGAAGTGACTCTACGGCGCCTTCGCTAATATTCATTATCGCTGCAATCTCCTTTTGTGAAAGATCGTCGTACTTGCTAAGGATAATTGCAGTCCTTTGATTTTCGGGCAAAGAATCAAGAGCTTTCTGAACCCAGCTGATATGTTCCTTACGGACCAGGATGTCTTCAGGATTATCTGAATCAGCTAGTGATACATGGATATCATTGGTTTTTTCAGAACCAAATAATGAATTGAATCTCTGAATTATGAAATTTTTCGATGATCTCCTGACACTATTGAGTGAAGCATTAACGGCAATCCGGTAAAGCCAGGTTGAAAAAGCTGAATCACTCCTGAACCGCGACAATGACTGATAAGCCTGAATAAATACTTCCTGGGTCAGGTCGTCAGCATCGTCTTTGTCATGGACAAATCCAATGCAGGTCCTGAACACCAGAGGTTGGTACTTTTCCACAAGCAACCTGAATTTCTCCCTGTCGCCATCAAGAATATCCCTGATTATTTCACTCTCATTCATTATTCCTTCATGCATCGAATTGAATCTCAATAAGGAAAGATAATATACCCACCCCAACTTAAAAATTTCTGTCCCTAAGTAAGTCCGCTGCAAATGTAAATATAATAATGAAATAAATCGCTTTAATATCACCCTTGGCTCCAGGATCGCGATTTTATTTGATTCTCGAGAAAACTTCGCCCGTTGTTATCCGCGTGGGTTAATCTCCGGGAAAAACTGCTTTGGTTGTTCCGGAAAACTCAGCCGGTAATTTTTTTTACAATTTCCATGGTTTCTCCTGATGCAGCCTTCATCACCCGTGCAACTTTTTCAGGCATCTGGTCTGACATTTTGGCTTCGTTCATAACGGCTGCATAGATAAGCCCGTCGTCCTTGAGATAAACTGAGATACGGCAAGGCATCATTACCGACATCAGCCGTTCGTCGTTAAGTTCGAGTATCTGGCCTGAATAAGCCGGTTTGCAAATCTCGATCACCTTGACCGGTAATACTGTTTTTCCAGCTTTAGCAAGTGAGAGTTGGAGATCGTGAATGGCCGGAACCTTCCAATCCCTCGATTCAGCTTCTTTTACAATCATATTGACTGTAGTATCAAAATCGAATCCGGAGGGTTGTTCGATTACGAAACTGTTTGTATCCATGGCACCTGTATATTAGTCAGATTACTTTAAATATTCCTGCTGCAAAGATATCCTCTTTATTCAGTTAGTACAAAAACAGCCTTATTAGTCTTTCAGACAGTTGCGACCGCTTAACAAACAGAAACAGGGATGATTTAGTTATCGTCCCTGCTTTCAGTTACTGCTAAAATGTTTTCAGAGGTATTTCCTGTATTCTTCCGGAACATCAAAATATTTAGTATACCTGGGAGCATCCGGACCTGCGATCTCAATATTATCCTCTCCCAGCTTGAAAGTACATTTTTCGCCGCCAATATCTGAAAAATATACATCATACTCTTTCCCGTCCTCTTCAACCCGGATTATCCTGACCAGGTGCTTGTATTTTCCACTGTTGAGCTGCGAATGGCATATCGGACAGGTATAGACGTATTCTGCATCTTCCTCGATTTTGAATGGGGGGTGCGTTGTGGTAGTATAGTTTCCCAGTTCGGGGTCAAGAAGAACCAGTCCTCTTTGCGAACTGTTCATTTTAGATGCTGCAAGGATAATAGATGTCTTTACCTTCAGGTGTCCCTTGCACATTTTACATAAATAATCGACTGCCATGGTTACCTCCTCTTGTTTATAAGGTTAATAATCTCGTTTGACACAATTCTTACAAGGTAGGAAATATTTTCACCAAAGTCAATACTCACCGGCTGAATCCCCAGAATGTAGACTTCAGCGGTGAAAAAGTCCGCTATATTCTTAAGAGATATATTATGAGTATTGAATGTAAGGTCCATCACCCTTTCAACTGGCAGAAGCACAGCGCTTCCGGGGGGGGAACCCGTGTTCATACAATCGATAAGGACCAGGATATCAGGGTTCAGGGAATTGATTTTGCCAATATAATTCTCGATGCTTACCTCCACCGTGAGCGTTCCGATATTGTCTCTCTCAACAATCCTGTTGCTTATATAAACTCCGGCACCGTCATCCTGCTTAAGGACATTCCCGATCCCGACAAAAAGGATCTTCCTGCCGGTTTGTGTCAGAATTTTCTCAAGGTCTTGCAGCACTCCGTTCAGAGATATTTAACCAAAACTAGTCTCAGGCAGTTCGGGCAGAGTATATTGAACATGTCCTTTCTCTTCAGCCCGTCACGGACCTCTATCTCAACATCCTGTCCTTCTGAAAGTTTCAGTTTTTCGTTCAGCATGTTGAGGTTCAGGATGGATGAAAATGCCTTAGGCCCCAGTTTCCTGTGAAGAAACTGAAGATGTTCCCTGGTAGTGATAACAGCTCCGCAGTTCGAGCAGATAAGAAGTTCCTTTTCCTGGTATTCTACTACCTGTGTCCGGTCCAGGGTGGCCATGTCGAAAATAAGGTCGGAGAGAACCACCCCCTTTCCTGTAATACAGTGCTCCTCGCATTGTCCGCAAAAAATGCATTTTCCGTAATCCCTCACTATAGTACGGATTCTCTTTTCGGGATCGTCGGTAAAAGTTATAGCCTGAGGCGGACAGACGTTTGCACAGGTTTCACATCCCACGCAGTTTTCGTTATCCACTACCGGTTTACCCCTGAATTTCTCGAATGGAATATGTTCTTTAAAAGGGTATTTAGTGGTATAAGCCGGCGTAACGAGAGAAATAACGGCCTCCTTCAATTCTCTTAGCTTTGGATACTTCATTTTACAACATCCTTATAATCATCCATAATGCTCTTATCGCTCATTTTCACTCCAAAACGGTATGTACCCCGTACCAGGGCGTGTGCTGCAACCGTTGCACTGAAGAAGAGCAGGGGAATAGCAATAATTGCCTTAATGCCTGCCGCTGAAATCCCATTATGAAGGAATACTCCCAATAGTATACTGCAGCATCCGAGTGTAACACATTTTGTTGCTGCCTGCAATCTGTTATAAACATCCGGAAGCCTTAATAATCCTATGCATCCGAACAGGTTAAACAGAACACCAATGCTTATTACTATTATAGCTGCCATATCATTGGTTTAATTGTTTACCGCTCAGGTATTTTGCCAGGGTCAGTGTGCCGATAAAACTCAGAATTATCCATGCAATACCAATATCCAGTATAAAGCTTTTGCCGGTTTGAACTGAGATAATGGCACATATACCGACTACAAGAATGCCGAAAATATCAATGGCAACCATTCTGTCGGGTATCGTTGGGCCCCTTATGATCCTGTACAGACAGAGTCCGCTGAGGCCTATCTGGAAATACAGCAATATTTCAAGCCATGTGTTCATTCAACAAAATTTTTAATATATTTTTCAAATACCCCGGTGATCATCCTGGTATATGTTTCGGGATCTTGTGAACGTATATAAATCCAGTGTATGTAATAGTCGTCTCCTATTATATCGACTGTAAGTGTTCCCGGAGTCATTGTGATTGAATTGGCAAGAAGCATCCTGGCAAATTCCGATTTAAGTGTGGTTCTGACTTTTACAATCCCCGGTTTTATAGGCATCCGGGGATGCAGTACCCTGTAGGCAACGTCAAAATTAGCCTTAATACACGACCAGATAAAGACTGACAGGTAGGCCAGGAACCAGAACCAGCGCCGTGGGTTGATCAGCTTGCCTGTATTTTCAAAAAAATACCTTGCAAAGATCAGGGTACAGATCAGTGATGCCGCTGATCCGACAATAACATTCTGCAGGGAAATCCTGAAGGTTAAAAGAAGCCAGAAAACAAGACCGAGTATAAAAAACGTCAGATATCTCATATCATATCTTTAATATGGTTGAAGAGTACGTTTGAGGATCTGTCAGGACATTTATGGCAGGGGTCAGGAAAAGGTCGCGCACCTGCGGAATAGCGACAAGGCTCAAGATGACACAAAGAATACTTAGAACAACCATGCTGAAGACCATGGGAAACGGCACTTCCTTAAGGTTTTTTTGCTCTCCGTCCTGTTCCTTGTTATAAAAGGCATACCTCTGGAATTTAAGGAATGAGGCAAGGGTGATTATGCTTACAATAACGGCAATAAGAGCAAGAAGGTAAAACTTACCCATTACAGCCGCAATTATTATAATCAGCTTGCTGAAGAAGCCGTTGAAGGGTGGTATTCCGGAAATAGACATAGATGCAATGAATGAGGTCGCGGAGGTTGCCGGCATATACCGTGCAATCCCCCCCATCTCCTTCAGATTCCGGGTCCCTGTCCTGTATTCAATGGCTCCGGCGTTAAGGAAAAGAAGACTCTTGAACGCTGCATGATTTATGAGATGAAAAATACCTCCGGCAATTGCCAGAGATGCGATTTCAGGGTTTGTCCCCCTGGCAAGGAGTATCATCCCCATCCCGACTGATAGTATTACATAACCCATCTGACTTATGCTGTGGTAAGCCAGCAGCCTCTTGATGTCCCACTGTCCGATAGCCAGGAAAACGCCGGTTACCATCGACAGGGCACCAAGGGTGGTAATCAGCACTGCAATTTCATTGCTTATGAGGAACATGTTGAAGAAGATCCTTATCAGAACATAGATCCCGACGGCCTTTATCAACACACCCGAAAGCATGGCCGAGATCGGAGAGGGAGCTGATGAATGAGCATCGGGCAGCCATGCGTGAAATGGTATTACTGCGGCCTTCAGTCCGAATCCGCAGAGAAACAGAAGCTGGATAAGCATATAATGCACCTTGTCGGGACTGCTTCCCATAGCAGCTTTGACATCCGCAATGTTGAGGGTTTTTGCCTTCCAGTAAATAAGTCCGATTCCAAACAAGATCAGCAATGAGGCCAGCCCTCCCAGCACCTGATATTTGAAAGTAGCTTCAAGCTGTTCCCTTTCAACTCCGAATGCGACGAGTGCATAGGAGGAGATCGCAGCAATCTCGAGGAAAACAAAGATATTGAAGAGATCGCCGCTCAGAACAACACCGTTCATCCCTGCCACCATCAGACAGAAAAGGGCGTAATAATTACTCTCCGATGTGTACCGGCTTATATAGGTGAGTGAATAAACTATTGAAAGAAAACCGACAATGTTGATAATACACAGTAAAAGTGCTGTGAAGTTGTCCATTACCATGTATATGCCTATTGGAATGCCGTTGACAGGTTCCCATCCCCCGACTTTATAGACTGAAATATCTCCCCTTGCGGTGGTTATTGCAATAAGGCTCATGGCTGCAAGCAGGAGCAGCACCAGAAGACCGATATACTTGTTGATGTTCTTCAGAAACCTGTCAAGGATCATTGTCAGGAAGGCTCCGGCAAGTGGTACTGCTACAAACCAGGGGATCAGCGAATTCATTTTCAGCCTCTTAGATTATTAATTTCTCTGATATCAAGCGTCTTGTATTTCCTGTAAATCCTTATTATCACAGACATCAGCATTGCGGTGGTGGCAAGACCAATCACAATGGCAGTAAGGACCATTGCCTGCGGCAGGGGATCGACATAGATAGCGTCAGGGCTGGCCGGATCAACTATCGGTGCTTCACCATGATGGACATATCCTATCAATGCCAGAAAAAGGAAAACGCTGAACTCCATAACCGATAGTGAAATGACTATCTTGACAAGGTTTCTCCTGGTAATGACTCCATAAAGTCCGACCAGGAAAAGAATAAAGCAAAGAAGGTAAACTGTCATTTTGTTATTTCTTCCTTAAATATTACCAGTGCCAGAAAAATTGTCAGTATCGAAGCCGCAACTTCAATCCCTACGCTTATATTGAAGAGAGGTATCACACCTGCGCTTATCAGTTCTCCGACTTTACCTGCCGGCAGCCAGTTATTGAAAAAGATCCTGGCTCCAAGAAGCATCCCTGCCAGGGCGATAATAAGAACAAAGAGTATCGCCAGATTCTCCGTTATAGTCGTGCCTGTTTCTTCCCTGGTCAGGTTTATGAACTCACTTCCATTTGCCAGGATAAGAAGGATGAATGAACCTGCAATTATAACACCTCCTGCAAAGCCCCCTCCCGGGGAAAGATGTCCATGGATTATCACATATATACCGTAAAGAAATACTATGCCAGCTATAAGCTGGGTCGTCTTCTTTACTATGATTGTCATTCCTTTCATTGGAACTCAGTTTTTCTCCGTTTTACTATCAGTTTTCTTCGGTCTTAAAAGAACCCACCCCTACCCCTCCCGGGAGGGGATCCTTATTGTTCCTGCCCTATGCTCTGTGCCCTGTGCTTTTCTTTCTCACTCTCACTCTGTTTTAACCCATCCCTACCCCTCCCGGGAGGGGATCCGTATTGTTCCTGCCCTGTGCTCTGTGCCCTGTGCTTTTCTTTCTCGCTCTCACTCTCACTCTGTTTTAACCCACCCCTACTCCTCCCTGGAGAGGATTCGTCCGGGCTTATCTTCCTTCTTTCCCTTTAATCTCAGTATCGTCAGCACTCCCAGAACCGCAGTGATCAGGACAGTAGCCTCGCCGAGAGTATCGAAACCCCTGAAGTCAAATATTACTCCGGTTACGAGATTTGCACTGCCGGTCTTCTCCGCGGCGCCGGAAATATAATACTCAGACATCCTGAGCGATCCTTCACCGAAAGCATCGAGCGATCTTGTTGCAAGGCTCAGGAAATAAAAGATCACGCCAACTATCAGTATTGCTGTTGCCATTGTCACATATCCCTGCCTGTCAGATTTAGTGTATGGTTCCTCCCGTGTACTGTCGATTACCACTGCCACCATTAAGACCAGGGAAATTGTTTCCACGACAATCTGGACTATTGCCAGGTCGGGAGCTTTCAGCAGCAGGAAGCAGATAACAAGGCCGTATCCCACAATACCGCAGGCAATTACTGCCGAAAGCAGGTCTTTTGCATGAATTGCAAAGATGGCCCCGAGGATCATAAAGACAAGAATTACTGAAACAGCTGCTTCCATAGGGTAATCTTAATTATATCATAATCAATAACATAATGATTAATCCGGCAAATATCCAGATAATATAGCCCGACAGAACTCCGGTGTGAGCCAGACTCAACCGGTGACTGGACCATAACACTATTCCCTTTGACAGGTCATAGATGTCAAACCATTTCTCCCTGGCTCTGTTGTAAACAGCTGACAGGAATCTGAATTCAGTAAATGTCTTGTAAAATTCAGGTGTCGGATAACCCGCAAGATCATGGAACTTTTCTCCGCCGATAAAACTGTCTGAAGTCCTGAATTTTTTAATGTCAGATGCGAGATAGATAATTATCCCGGCCACAATTGACAACAGAACCATTACCGAAACCATCCCGGAATTCCAGTAACCTGAAAACTCGAACTCACCGGTTACCGGCATGAATAGCTTCGGTACTACCTGGTTTGTCGCAAAGACACCCAGTAAAATACAGAAAAGTGCAAGCAGGGCAACCGGGATCCACATAGCCCAGGGCACCTCCTTTACATCCGCCAGCTCTGCCCTGCGCCTGCTGAGGAAAACGCCGCCGATAAACTTGATGAAACTGGCCAGTGTAAGTGCGGATCCGAATACTGCTAGTCCAAGCCATATCACCCATAGTTTGTTCGGTATGCCTGGCTCTCCTCCAAAATCAATAATCGCCTGGTAAATCATCCACTTGGATGCAAATCCGTTCAGGGGAGGGATCCCCGATATCGACATTGCGAAGATGAGAGCGGCAATAAATGTTACGGGCATAGCCTTTGACAATCCCCCCAGGTCGTCTATTTCACTAAGGCCTGTACGGTGTTCTATTGAACCGGCAGACAGGAACAGACCGCTCTTATAGATTGCATGGTTGACCATATGGAACAATCCTGCGGCGATGCCAATCACTGATCCCAGACTCAGTCCGAGTATCATGTATCCGACCTGAGATACGGCATGATATCCGAGCAGCTTTTTATAGTTATGCTGAATCAGGGCCATCATCACCGCTGTTATGATGGTTGTTACGGCGATCAGGAGTAAGATTAGAGTCATCCATTCGCCAGTGATAAACATTCCGTTGATGATCCTGGCCAGGAAGTATATACCAAGGAGCTTATCGAGTGAGGCCGGCAGGAATGCAGAAGATGAAGCCGGAGCATCCTTTGCATAATCCGGCACCCAGGTATGGAAGGGGAAGGCTCCTGCCTTTGTGAAACTTCCCGCAAGAAGAGCCAGGAAGGCGGTAACGGTAAGAGCATTCCCGGTTGAAAGGGAAATTTCGCTCATATTAAGGGTTCCCGTGATCTTCCAGACGATTGCAATCCCGATAATCATTATGCTGTCGGAGGCTCCTATCATAATAAGAGTTTTCTTGGCTGTTGCCGAGCTCTCTTCATCACTGCCCTGGATAAGCTTGTAAAGGGTTATACCCAGTATTCCCCAGAATGCAAGGAAAAGAAGAAGATTATCGGCCAGCACGGCACCATAGGAACAACCCATTGTAACAAGGATCCAGGAATAGTAGTTCCTTATCCTCTTCCCCTTCATGTATACTATTGAATACAGAAGTATCAAAATGGAGAAGAGACTGATGAACATAAGAACCAGCCTGCTCAGGTTATCAATTCTGAGCGTAAGATACCTGCCAATGTTCCAGAGCTCAGGCATAAACATCTGCGCATCTGATGTATAAATTCCGGCTGTCAGTACTCCTGCAGTCACAGCTGCAGCGAGAGCAAGGATCCCTTTGGCAAGGGAAGCCTTATCCGGAATAATGAACAGGATGATCCCGGCAATAATCGTTATCAGAATTGCGGATTCAAGGTTCGCCATCACGGCATTATTGGATATGAGGTCTATAAATTCCTTCATTTCGCTATCCTTGTGGTTTTCTGAGCTGTTTGGTAAGGCTGACCGACATTTCTATCAATTCTTTTGCATTGTGGATTTTTAAACCCGTTTCCGTATCGTAGGCTGCAGCAAGCCTTTCCGTGCAGCAGTAGCATGGATCAACTGCAGCAAGTGTTATGGTTGCATCGGAGATAGTCTGTCCGATACATGATTTTTTGAACGTGGCGATGTTCACATAGCTCGGAGCCCTTATTTTATGCCTTAACGGAGAATTGGAACCATCTGAGAATACACAATGGAACACCTCTCCCCTTGGAGCTTCGGCTCTGCCTGTACCAATTCCTTCGGGTATCTCCTTAACCTTTACGGAAATGTCACCTTCCTTTTCATTTTTGATCTTTTCAAGACATTGCTCAATGATCGAGACTGATTCAAACATTTCCAGAAGTCTCACTTCCGTTTTGGCAAATACATCACCGGTATCTGCAGTAATCACCTTCCAGTTCACGAGCGGATACGCGGCGTACGGATCATCCCTCCTGATGTCGATTGCCAGCCCGGAGGCTCTTGCCGTCGGACCGACGGCGCCATAATCGATCACATCCTGTTTTGTAAGGACTCCCACTCCCTTGGTTCTTAAGTGTATAACCGGGTCATCCATTACTGCACCTGTAAGAAGTGAAAGCTTCTTTTTTAAATCCGACATTGCCTTAAGAATCACCGGTATCTTTGATTCTTCAATATCACGTCTTACCCCTCCGACCTTGAACATCGCATAGCTGTTCCTGTTACCCGTGATCATCTCGAACAGATCGAGGACAGGCTCACGGTATTTCCATGCCCACATGAACACAGTGTTGTAGCCCAGGAAGTGTCCTGCCAGTCCAAGCCAGAGCAGATGACTGTGAATACGTTCAAGTTCGCCAATTATACTTCTTATGTATTTGGTCCTGTCTGTTATATCAATCCTGCATATTTCCTCAACTGCATTGGCAAAGGCAAAGGGATGGGATGTCGAACAGATCCCGCAGATCCTTTCAACCAGAAAAAATACCTGGTCGTAGGTCTTCGATTCAGCAAGTTTTTCAATACCCCGGTGGTTGTAGCCGGTTTCCCATTTTATATCCTTAACAATTTCACCGTCACAATAAAGCTTGAAAAGCTCAGGCTCTTCCTGGAGCGGGTGATACGGACCAATGGGTATGAAAAATTTCTTGCTCATGATCATTTTTATTTGAACTCTTTTCTATAAGGATAAACTCCCTCTGCCCAGTTGCCTTCGGAGATTAGTTTCTCCTGGTTTGGATGGTTAAGGAAATCGATCCCGAAAAGCTCATGCATCTCCCTTTCTATCCAGTTGGAGGCGTTGAACATATTTGAAAGTGATTCTATTTGCGGTTTGTCTGATTTGAGAATAACGTGGATGTTAAGCACAAGTCCGATCTCATCCTTGCTGAAATGATAGTGAATCTCGAATCCTTTCCTGGTATGGATTGCGGAAGCTATTATAAACCTGAGCCCGGCCTCCCTGTAAAGATGATCTGCAACCTTCAGGAGGGCATCGGGTTCTATCATGACCGACCATCTTGTGTCGCTCCTCTTCTCGGTTTCAAGAACATCACTCCCGAGCTTAACCTTTATTTCTTCTATGATTGCTTCACTGTTCATCATGTCCGTCATTTCATTTTCCTTATACTTCAAACCTTTTGCCCTTGCCCTTCGCCCCTTGCCCTTCGCCCCTTGCCCTTCGCCCTGCGCCTTCATTTGCTCTTCACCAGCGCCATAATGCCTGCTATTATTGCTTCCGGCTTGGGAGGGCATCCCGGTATGTATGCATCCACAGGAATTATTTTATCGACAGGCCCTGCGAAAGTATTTCCCTCGGCGAAAATGCCGCCGGTACAACCACAAGCGCCGATGGCAACAACCAGTATCGGCTTCGAAGCCTGGTGATAGATCTCCAGCAGCCGCTCCTTGTCACGTCTGTTAATTGATCCGTTTACCAGGAGCACATCGGCATGCCTGACGCTGCCGACCAGCAGAATACCGAACCTTTCAAGATCATACCGTGGTGTGAGGCAGTCGAGTATTTCAATATCGCAATTGTTGCATGAAGCTCCTCCGAAATGGAAGACCCATAATGATTTTTTGAAGCAAAAACTTTTAAAGCCCACGGTTTTATCTGTTATAAGCCAAAAAATGCAAGAACTATAGCAACAATTGCAATAAGATTCATCCATATCATGAAGAAACTTATTGCCTGCCTGATCTTGATCCTCGGATTCGTGTTCCGGATCAGTGTCAGCAGGAGCACAACACCTGCTACTTTGAGAAAAGCCCACAGGATGTTTATCCCGCGGAGGTTAAAGCCTTTCATCAGTAATGCAACAAGGAAGCAGGGCAGGACAAGGAGCATTATATATTTCGTGAGTTTGATAAGTGCATAGGGCGGACCCGAATACTCAATGAATGAACCTTCTGACAGCTCGGTCTCTGCTTCAGCCATATCGAAGGGGACAAGGCCAAGTTTTGCCTGGATGCAGAATATGCCAGCAATGAAAAGCAGGATTCCCGAGATGCTTCCTATGAATGGTGCTCCATCCTTCTGCAACTGTATAATGGAATAGAGGTCAAAATTCTGTGAAGCTTTTACAATTATGCCGGCGACAACCAGAAAGAAGGTAAGCTCATAACTCAGAATCAGTTTCATTTCCCTCGAAGCTCCCACCGAAGCAAGAGGGTTTCCTGATGCCAC
>JAFGXK010000296.1 GCA_016936695.1 Bacteroidales bacterium
CGGAGGATATGGAAATCATGTTCATATCCTTACGCATCTTTCAACAACCGTTGCTCTTGCTGATCTTGTGCGGGACATTAAAAAGGCTAGCCATGAAATGATGGAACGGGATAAAAACCTTTTTATGCTTTTCCCGGGATGGCAAGTCGGCTATGGTGCATTTACATATCATATATCAATGAAGCCTGTCCTTATAAAATACATTCAGAATCAGGAAGAACATCACATGAAAATTTCATTCAAAGAGGAGTTGACAGAACTTCTAAAGGATAATTTGATACCCTTTAAAGAGGATTACCTTCTTACTTGATCTTATTTGCTGAATTCCCTTTTATTAGCGAATGGGGGACGGTGATATTCGAAGGCCACCCCTCCGGGGTGGGATTGTTAATAATGCCTCTACCCCGGATGGGACCGGGGCTACTGGAAGTCCAGCCCTCAAGGCTGGATTGATAATAATGCCACTGCCCCGTGTGGAACCGGGGTTTCCGATAGCGATTGGGATGGAAGCCCAGAACTCAAGGTTTGAGCATTGCGACTCCTGCCCATGCCCCAAAGTGCAAGCATTTTAAAAAAGACAGGCCGGGGCATCCACTTTTTCAATAAACATCTCAATTGTAACCTTGATATTTGTTGGTTATCTTTTTTTATTAGCTTATAAATACCCCAAAAAACTTGAAAAAGCCTGGAAGCTGATTGTGAAAACCGCAGGGGAACTTTAGAGCTTGTATCCGCTCAATCCTTTTCCTTTTCCGATATTCATGCCGAAAATATTGACTCCGAACAGCATCTTAAGATAAGGGGTTTCCCCGATGGCCCGCCAGGAAGCTTCGACTCCCGATGATATCATAAAGGGTATCCTGAATAAGTAGAAATCAGCCATCAGCTGAACCCCGAACGATTCGAAGGTCTCCCTGTAATCGTGATTTTCCATCGTAATCACCCTTTTTCCTTCGTCATTGAGGTCAGAAATGAAGACATAGCTGTCTTTTCCAATTGACCGGTCATAGAAAAGATCTGACCTTATCCTTGTCATGTACATAATTCCCCCCAGTCTGAAATCGGGATAGGCGATGGGCATGAAATAGTCTATCGAACCTGACATAAGTTCCTGGGATATGATGTTGTCGTACCATACGTCCAGGTAAGGCTTTCTGGCCCCGATATAGCCCCTTGCAAAGCCTATTCTGTTTCCAAGTATGTATTTCTCGGGATTCTGTTTTTCTGCCTCAAACCTGAGCCTGAATCCATGGTTCTTAAGAGGCCCGGGAAAATACAAAGAGACTTTTCCCGACATTATATCTCCGTAAATATCGCTGTCGAAGGGATAATCGGAATAACTCAGTTCGATTGTCTGAGCGAATCGGGGATAGATGTCCCTTATTGCCTGACGCCGGTAGTTTGAGAAATAGATCCTTCCGGTCAGCTGGTTCTGAAGGTTGTCGTAGCTACCTTTGTCCCGGAGATAGATGTAATCATTTTTAATCGAAGAAGACGCTGACAGGTAAAGCTGTTTTGTGAAGGTCCCTCCCCGGAACACAAGCGGAAGATAGATCTTGTTGTTCCATGAATAACCGTCCGACAGGATATCAGGATCAGCCACATCTTCCCGGAACTTCTCTACATAGACTGGATTTCCGTATTCAATACCTGATTCAAACATCGGGTACCACCCCATCCAGCTGATTTTTGAATGAAATTTATGTCTCTGGTCAGTGTATTCATATCCAAAGGTCGAAATAAGGCTGCTGAGGTTATTCTGAGTCATAAGGGTGAATCCGGGCGCAATTGCTGTCAGATCATCCCGGATCTGATCAATATCGGCGTAGAAAGGCATCCAGCTGTGGAATCTGAAGAGGTTCTTCCATTTCCTGTAGGGCGATGGAAAGTAAACATTTCCGGAAGCGTTTTCGGCAGGAGGCTTTTGAGCTTCAAAGCGGTTAATCAGATAAGAATCAGACGAATTGACAATCAGACCTTTTTCAGTTGTCTCCGGAATATTTAAACTGCTGATATTGTTACCCGACGATGTATAATCTGAGAAAAGCATCATTGCTCCGCTGATATTGAGGTCGGTTGCACCGAATCTCGATCTGGTCAGGGGAGTCACCGTTCCGTCAGGTTTGCGCAGGTAAATATTTTCGGTGCCGTTGAGGGAACTGACATAAAACAGGGAATCGTTTCTTAGGAATGACGACTGGATATCGTCGGTGCCTGTCTCAATAAGAGTTTGCCAGGTGTTGTCTCCGAGGCTGAACCTGAGTATGCCCTCACCCTGTTCCGTCAGATGGATCACTGTCAGGAAAGTTCCTGATGCGTCCCACTGGGGCCTCTGGAGAGCGGCGTTGCCGGGAGAAAGGATTGAGTGAAGCTTGTCCCCGCTGACGGCATCGAGGATATTCAGCGTGTTACGGTTGTCGGTCCGGTTTTCAACTGCAGCAACAAGACTGCCGTCGGGAGATATCGAAGCAGACATGTACCTTGTCTTTCGTGTCAGGCGGCGGGTCTGGTCTTTAGGGAGGTCCATAACAATTATATCCGACCATTCCCTGTTCTCCCATCTCGGGTCGGAATGAGTCTCGACCCATACAAGCCTGCCATTTCCGTAACTTATGTAGTATGGATAGATATGACCCGGAATATGGATTCTTTTCTCGCTATTATCCGAAGGCCTTATCATGACGAAGGAAGGAGGGTCGTACAGGGAGGTCTTTACAGCTATTATCTCATCGTTGCCTGCAAGTACGGGGGAATGGTAATTGATGAATTTTTTCCCTTTGGAGGGATTCATCACTGTGTAGTTCAGGCTTGCTGATCTGGTATCATCCTTTGTCCAGGCTGTCCTTAGTGAATCGAAGGTTTCGTTGAAAAGTCGTTTTTTGGTCAGCGAGGCTGATTTTCTGAGGCTGAGATTCACAGGGTTGATCAGAAAAGGGGCTTTGCCGGTGAGATCGAGTGCCTTTCTCCATATCTGCTGATCATATTTTGAGTACGACCAGGCCATCATCTGATATCCGTACTGGTAATGGTCGGGAACAAAATCGCGGAATGATCCGTTTACCGATTTATCGTAAGAGAATACATTTCCCTTTTCGATCATCATGGCCTTGAGCTGTTTCTGAAATGACGCGGATCTGCCCCTTCCCGAGCCGGTAAGCACCGATTCGGAAAATACCGCATCCCCTTCCAGGTGCCAGAGCGGCAGGAGGCCGGCGACTACTCCTGTGAACTGCTGTCCCGAAATAACCGACATCACCTTTGTGAATCCCTTATGGAGCGATTCCATCTGCATTACATGTGTAAGCTCATGAATTGCCAGCTGGGTGTTAGCGTCGAGCGGAATAGAGTTTTGCTCCGGGGTGGGGTAGATCTCCATCCTGTCGGGGGCCCATGCTACGTATCCGTTCGATCCGGTTGTATGATTATGGATTATAACAGGTACCCTGAACTTTTTTACCGGATACTTTTCAGAGAGCTTTGACCAGGCATCGTCGAGCGACCTGGCAAAATCAATTCCGGCATAACCGTATGTCTCAGGGTAGATCACGGTGAACCGGTCTGTTTTGATCTGCATCCATTTCAGTGAGGCCGGATCCTGCCCTGTGTTATAATACTGGGCTGATGCGATACCTGAAAAGAAAACAGATATGATGAAGGCCAGGGCCCTGCGTAATTTCATAACAGACAATTTATGCAAAAATAGCAAAATTAGCCAGTGTGCCTACATCTGGACATAGTCTGAAAAATTTCGTAATTTCACCGCTCGGTCATTTGAATGAATTTCAGGATAAATCACACTTTATTGATGAACAAATACAAGCTGACAGAAACGATAACCGGCTGGGTTGTATTTACGATAGCCCTGGTCACTTATCTTCTTACCCTTGAGCCAACGGCAAGCCTTTGGGATTGCGGTGAATATATTGCATCGGCCTTCAAGCTCGAGGTAGGGCATCCTCCCGGAAACCCGGTCTTCATGGTTGTTGCCCGGTTCTTTACACTGTTTGCCCTTGGTGACACGGCAAAGGTAGCGGCCACGATAAATGCCATGTCGGCCCTTGCAAGTGCATTTACGATACTCTTCCTTTTCTGGACCATCACCCATCTGGCAAGGAGGATACTGCTGGGGAAAAACGGTGATACGGGCCTTTCCAATACGGTTGCAATCATTTCTGCGGGCGTGGTAGGAGCTCTGGCTTTCACATTCTCCGATTCATTCTGGTTCTCGGCGGTTGAGGGTGAGGTTTATGCCTCTTCTTCATTTTTCACAGCGCTTGTTTTTTGGGCAATCCTGATGTGGGAGGACGTTGCTGACGAGAAGTATGCAAACAGGTGGATAATTCTGATAGCTTTCCTCATGGGGTTGTCAATCGGGGTGCATCTGCTTAATCTTCTGGCAATTCCCGCCATAGTGCTCGTTTACTATTTCCGGAAGTATGAGTTTTCATGGAAAGGATTTGCCCTTTCGCTAGGAGTTTCGGTAGTCGCCCTTGCCCTTCTTCTGTACGGGATCATGCCGGGGCTTGTTACAATTTCTTCAAGGCTCGACATGTTCTTTGTCAACTCTCTGCATATGCCGGCCAACAGCGGCATGATATTTCATTTCATTCTTATTATCATTTTCTTTTTTCTCGCGGTCAGGTCAACTCTGTACTCGAATGACAGGACAAAAAATGCAGCGTTTGCCATTGCTGCAATGTTGTTGTCGGGTGTCTGGGTGATATCCGCATCGATGATACTGAATCTGATAGTGCTGGCTGGTGTTGCATGGTTTATCTGGTACCTTGCAGGAAAGGACAGAGTTACCCTCAATACAGTTCTCACTACGGTGATGGTTATCCTTATCGGATTTTCGACGAATGCAATCATTGTGATAAGGGCAAATGCCAATCCTCCCCTTAATGAGAACCAGCCCGAGAATCCCTTCAGTCTGCTTTATTTCCTCAACAGGGAACAATATGGAGCACGCCCTCTTTTTAAGGGACAGTATTATAATGCTCCCGTAATTGACTATAAGAACGGTAAGCCGAAATATGTCCTGGAGGAGGGGAAATACATTGTCAGCGCCTATGATCTTGAAAGGATTTATGATGAGCGGTTTCTTACCCTTTTCCCAAGGATGTGGAGTGAACAGAGTGATCACGAGGCCATGTACAAGGAATGGGGAAAAGTCAAAGGGACACCTGTATCCGTAACAAATCAGGAGGGAGAGAAGGAGATCATCCGCAAACCCAAGTTCAGTGAGAACCTCAGATTCATGTTCTCATACCAGTTCGGGTACATGTACTTAAGATATTTCATGTGGAATTTTGCCGGAAAGCAGAACGACACCCAGGGAACGGGAGGAGCCATAAACGGGAACTGGATAAGCGGATTCAGGTTCCTTGACGAGGCCCGGACAGGGTCGCCTGACCTGCCGCCCGGAATGAAGGAAGATACCTCAAGGAATGCTTATTTCCTGCTTCCCTTCCTGCTGGGCCTTGCCGGAATCTTTTACCAGCTTAACCGCGACTTCAAAAACTGGTGGGTAGTCCTGCTTCTGTTCCTTATGACGGGGGCCGCAATTGTTTTTTACCTTAATCAATATCCCAACCAGCCCAGGGAGAGGGATTATGCCTATGCCGGATCGTTTTACTTCTTTGCGGTCTGGATCGGCCTGGGAGTGCTGGCCCTGTATGAGGGTTTGTCGAGGCTCATGGGCGAGAAGGCTTCTGCTCCGGCTGCCGCCGCTCTCTGCATGGTTGTGCCGGTGTTGATGGCCGTCCAGAACTGGGACGACCATGACAGGTCGGGCCGTTACCTTGCCCGCGATGTGGCGTTCAATTACCTCAATTCCTGTGCCCCCAATGCCATACTCCTTACCAACGGCGACAACGACACCTTCCCTCTCTGGTATGCTCAGGAAGTGGAAGGAATGAGGACCGATGTAAGAGTCTGCAATCTCATGCTGCTCAACACCGACTGGTATATCAATCAGATGAAAAGGGCGACCTATGAGTCTGCTCCGCTTCCGGTCACCCTGCCTCCGCAGAAATATTACGACGGAGTGAACAATCAGGTGTTCATAGTTGAAAAGACAAAGGATCCGGTCGATATTTCAACAGTCATCGACTGGGTGATGAGCGACAATAAAGCCACCAAAGTCCAGATATCTGCTAATGAAGTTCTTGATGTCATTCCGTCAAGGACTATAAGGATACCCGTCGATTCGGCAGCTGTGATCGCCTCAGGGACCGTAAAGCCTGAGGATGCTGACAAGATAGTTCCTTATATAGACATTCAGCTTCAGGGGAGTTCCATAATGAAGAGCCAGCTGGTATTGCTTGATATACTTGCCCACAACAACTGGGAACGCCCAATATACTATGTAACCGGATACCATGATGATGCTTTCGGACTCGAAGAGTATTTCCAGCTTGAGGGCCTTGCCTACAGGCTTGTCCCGATAAAATCGGAGAACAGGAGCTGGCTTGAGTACGGCAGGATTGATTCAGACATTTTGTATGAGAACGTGGCAAACAAATTTGTATGGGGCGGCGCCAATGATCCTGATGTGAACCTCGATTATCATCATTTAAGGACTCTCATGGTTATAAAAGCCCGGCTTATTTATGCGCGCCTGGCAAAGACGCTTGCAACCGAGGGTAAGAACGAAAAGGCTGTGGCGATTCTGAACAGCTGTATGGAACTGCTTCCTCCTGATAAGTTTCCTTACGATCCTTATTTCACCGACCTTATTGAAGCTTATTTCATGGCTGGAGATTCAGCCAGGGCTGTTCAGCTTACAAGGGATGTCAGCGGCTATTATTTTGCAAGGCTCGATTATTTCCTGAAGCAGAATCCCTATGTGCTGAGCTCTGCTGAATATGAAATGCAGTCTGCCATTCAGTACACATCAAAGGCAGCTACATTCTGCGAGCAGTACGGGCAGAAGGAAATCGGAGAGGAGCTCAACGGGAAGCTGGAGGGATATTATGCAGAATATGTAGGCAAACTGAGAGTCCCTGCAAATTGAAATAAACCAGATTGTCAGGAACGGTAAAGAGTTTGATTTACCTCCTGTTTGAGATATTTTTCAAGAAGAGCGTAGACATTCTCCGGATACACCGGTTTGAGAATGTATTCTGTACACCCTGCTATGAATGCTTCAGATTTTGATTGTTCCGATGAGTAGGCTGTGATCATGAGAACCGGGACGTTCTTTCTGGTCTTCCTGAACGCCCTGGTGCAGTCGATGCCGTTTACCAGAGGAATCAGAAAATCCATTATCACCAGGTCGATTTTACTGTCATTGTTATTCAGGAAATCAATAAAATCCCTTCCCGTACGAAATTTTACAACTTCAGCCCCTGAACTTTGGAGGAGAGTTTCATAATACCTGATGGAAGGCACATCATCCTCGACAATGACTATGGTCTTGTCTGTTAATTCTAAGCTGCTGAAGTTCAAGGACATCTAAAATTGAATTTGACTGTTACTAATTTACGACAACTTATAATTGTCAGCTTCATTAGTAAGCACAATTATTAACAACTTATAAACAAAATTAATGCCGCAAACCCAATTATCAAAAGTTTTAGTCAAAGAAAACAGCCGTTCGTCAAAACAGGAGGAAAGATTTGATTACCTGCATTCCCAGTAATATCGCTTGTCGCCTATTACTAAATCGTCCTTGGTTTCGATGGCAATCAGTTCGGCATCGCAATACTCAGCTTCGGGGCCCTCATTGATTATTCCGCGACCGGTCTGATAAGTGATCTCACGACATATTTTGCACGTTCCGAGAACTTCGCATGAAGTGAATGCAATGGTAAGGAGTATGAATGATGTGGTGATTATTATTATCCGTTTCATATGCCGGGTTTTTTACAAAATTAATAAATGCAAGTATTGTGCCCCTCTTTTCCTTCAAAAACGAATAATTTATAAAAATATTAGGTATTTTGATGCAACTATTTTTCAAAACGGGTGTCATTAATCCGGAATGGAAAACAAAAGGAATTAAAACATTACTGTCATGGAAGATATAAATAAAATGAAAAAGCATGTGACCGTGGTCGGAGCCATACATATCGGTTTCGGGTTCATAGGTCTGATAGGCGCTCTTGCTGCCTTTTTTGCGCTGAGGTTTGCACATGGTTTCGTAAGCAATGAGGAGATACCCTCAATGGTGCTCAACTTTTTGTCGGCAAGTGTGCCCCTGCTGATAGGGTTCCTGTCGACTCTTGGGCTTGTCGGAGGGATCGGGCTTCTTTCGTTTCAGCCGTGGGCAAGGTTCATAGTGATGATTGTTGCGGCGGTAGGATGCCTCAACATTCCGATCGGAACACTCAAGGGGGTTTATTCCCTCTGGGTACTGCTTCAGGACGAGACGGTCAAATTGTTTGAAGGCAAGAGGTATAATGGCAGCCAGACCACTGCCGGCGGGGTCTAAGGATCGGTAGCAAAATGCTGCGGCAGTAACAGAACAAGTTTTCATGAACCTGTCCTATTACTTATTAAGCCGGAAAATACATCAACAGGGAGGATATCCCTGTTTTTTTGTCACCTTCTCGCCGCGTACCGCGTACCGCGTACCTCGTACCGCACGCCGTTAAGTCAGCCTGCAAACATTTGATTCAACCTGTTTTTTTTCTAAATTGTCGCAAATTATTTCCCATGGCTGACGACAACAAGATAATTTTCTCGATGTACCGGGTTGGGAAGACCTTTCCTCCCCACCGCCAGGTTCTTAAGGATATATCACTCTCCTTTTTCCTTGGTGCCAAAATCGGAATAATAGGTCTTAACGGATCAGGGAAATCCACCCTTCTGAAGATAATTGCCGGTATTGAAAAAGAGTACCAGGGAGAAGTTACTTTCATTCCGGGTTACACTGTGGGTCACCTGCCTCAGGATCCTCTTCTTGACGACAGCCGTACTGTGAGGGAGGTCGTTGAGGAGGGAGTCAGGGACACGATGGACCTTATTTCGGAGTATGAATCGATAAATGCAAAATTCGGGGAGCCGGAGGTTTATGAGAACCCTGAGCGGATGCAGCAGCTCATGGACCGCCAGGCAGTACTCCAGGATAAGATCGACCATTCCGACGGGTGGAACATCGACCATAAGCTCGAAAGGGCAATGGATGCACTCAGATGTCCCGACAGCGGTGCGAATGTAAGTATTCTCTCGGGAGGGGAGAGGAGAAGGGTTGCCCTCTGCAGGCTTCTTCTGAAGCAGCCGGATATTCTGCTGCTCGATGAACCCACCAACCACCTCGATGCCGAGTCGGTACAGTGGCTCGAGACTACCCTGAAACAGTATCAAGGTACTGTTATTTGTATAACACACGACAGGTATTTTCTCGACAATGTTGCAGGATGGATCCTGGAGCTCGACAGGGGCGAGGGGATCCCCTGGAAGGGCAACTATTCATCGTGGCTCGAGCAGAAGGCAAAACGCCTGGAAGTTGAGGAAAAAGGCAATGTGAAGAGAAGAAAGATACTCGAACGGGAATTGGAATGGGTGAGAATGTCGCCCAAGGCCCGCCATTCAAAATCGAAGGCCCGTCTGGGCGCTTACGAAAACCTTCTTAACCAGGATGTGAAGGCCAAGGAGGAAAGACTCGAGATATATATCCCGAACGGTCCCAGGCTCGGGGATAAGGTGATAAGGGCGAAGGATGTGTCCAAGTCATTTGGTGACAAGCTCCTCTTTGAGGGCCTTGAATTTAACCTTCCTCCCAACGGTATAGTAGGCATAATAGGTCCTAACGGGGCCGGCAAGACAACCCTTTTCAGGATGATCATGGGACAGGAGAAACCATCGAAAGGTGATTTTGAGATTGGAGAGACAGTGGTTCTCGGTTATGTCGATCAGGCGCATTCGGCAATCGATCCGGCCCTTACGGTTTATGAGGTGATCTCCGGCGGGCAGAATGATGTGATGGTAGGCAGCCGCATCATAAATGCCAGGGCTTATGTTTCGCGATTTAACTTTACAGGGGCCGACCAGGAGAAGAAATGCGGGATGCTCTCGGGAGGTGAGAGGAACAGGCTTCACCTGGCGCTAACACTCAAATCCGGGGCAAATGTTCTGCTTCTCGACGAACCCACAAACGACATTGATGTCAACACCCTGAGGGCTCTGGAAGAAGGACTGGAGAGCTTTGCCGGTTGTGCTGTGATCATCTCGCACGACAGGTGGTTCCTCGACAGGGTTACAACCCACATGCTGGCCTTTGAGGGCGATTCAAGGGTGGTATGGTTCGAAGGAAACTACTCGGAATACGAGGAAAACTATAAAAAACGCGTTGCAGACACAACGCCGAAACGGATAAAATATAAAAAGCTGGCGTAAAAAACTCGTGCCATCATGCGGTCAAGAAAGACTGCCGCAAGCAGGATCCCCTCCTGGGAGGGGTAGGGGTGGGTGTGCAGAGGCGGTAAAAGAAGAGGAATTTCTCGCAGAGTTGCGCAGATAAAACCGCAGATTTACGCTGAGTAAAAACCGATACGACCTTAATACTATAAATATGCGACCCCTATTTTTAACCTTCATCCTCTTTTCCACTATTCTTTTATCATCTCCTGCCGGGGCTCAGATCGGCCGCCGTTTTCCTTCCGAAAAGAAGGTGGTGACCGATCCGGTTACGGGTGTTCAGCTTACATTCGTGACGAGCACCCAATCGGGCGATTCAAAGATCTACCAGACTCACCGCCAGTGGACAGCCGACGGGAAGTGGCTTGTGTTCCGTTCACGCAGGGTTCCGGGAGAGACGCTTGCCGTAAATGAAGAAACGGGCGATATAGTGCAGGTCTCTGAAGGAGGCTACATGGGTATGCTTACCCTGGCCTCTAAATCGATGAAGCTGTATTTCATGCGTATGACTCTCCGCCAGGTGGGGCAGAGGAAGCCCGGACCGGTGCAGATTGTTGAGGTCGATCTTGCCCGGTTGTTTGCCGACAGCGAAGCCGGACAAATGAAAGCGGAAAATGAATACCAGAGGGTTTGCGGGACCATTCCGGCCGAGGTTGGCGCCGGCGGCGACATGGCCCTCGATGCCGGTGAGGAGTGGGTTTATTACCGGATCGGGAAGGATGAAGCGGACAGGCACATAGCTCCCGGGACGAAGATAGAGCCGAATTTTGGTCCCAGGAACATGGGAGCCGGACCTTCGGGAATAGGTAAGATGAACATCTTTACCGGGGAGATTGGGATTGTAGTTGCCGTACCTTTTCAGGTGGGACATATCCAGACGAATCCATGGGTTCCGGGTGAGATAGTCTTTTGCTGGGAAACCGGAGGGAAGGCTCCGCAGAGAACATGGACGGTGATGTCGGACGGCACGGGGCTCAGGCCGCTTTATCCCGAGTCGGAGTATGAGTGGGTGACTCATGAAGCCGTTATTACCCGCGATGAGGTGGCGATAGCAATCATGGGTCACAGGCCGGTGGGAATTGCTGGCGGAGGATCCGGTCAGGCCAGAGAACAGAAGCCTGCCGATCCTGCCAATCCGGGTCAGGAATTGGGGTGGGGTCCCTCGGGCACAAGGGAAAAACCTACAGGACTTGGGATAGTGAATCTCCGGACCCGTGAGATGACCATTGCCGGACAGACTTTATCGGGAAGCGGGCTGTGGCATGTGAATGGATCGGCCGACGGCCGTTTTGCAGTGGGTGATGACTTTGAACGCAATATATGGCTTATAAACAGGAAGACGCATGAGATGATCCTTCTGTCGGCCGGGCACAAGGTTACGGCATCGGATCATCCGCATCCGACCTTCAGTCCCGACGGCACGCGTATCGAGATCCAGTCGGCGATGCTGTCGGAGGATAACAGGTCGATGAATATATGTGTTATACCGGTGCCGGAGGAGTGGATGAAGAAGTAAGGGGTGAGGCGTGAGGCGTGAAGGCGTAAAGGTGTAAAGGCGTAAGGGAGACTAAGCGACTTAGAGACTTAGAGACGTTTGAAGGGGAAATCTGCGAATATTTATCGTCTTACAATAACTGGGTTATCGTTTTACAACAAAAAATTTACCCAAAACGATATGGTTTTGAGGAAAGACGGAAGACGGAAGACGGAAGACAGAAGACAGAAGGAAGAAGGGGAGAAGGGGTGAAGGGGTGAACCTCAAGCCTCACGCCTCAAGCCTTTTGTCTTCTCTCTGCATAACCCACCCCTACCCCCCTCCGCCTTCGCTAAAGCTTCGGCGGACTAAGCAGGAGGGGATCCGTTTTGTACACCGCTCTGTGCCCTGTGCCATGTGCCCTGTGCCTTTTAAAGCTGCAGCGTCAGCGCCTTCCTCGTAGTCTCCGGAGTCGTAAGCCCCCTGTCGCCGAGTTCGAGCCATTTCCTGTTTTCGAATCTCAAAACGATCTTATCTATCGTGTCGTCTTTGACATTGTATGAGCTCAGACGCGTTGGCACTCCGAGCGATTCAAAGAATTCCACGGTCTTTTCGATGGCTGAGCCGGTACGTTCATCATCGGTTCCTTCAGTTATATTCCACACTCTTTCGCCATACTGCACCAGCTTGTCCTTCTTTTCTTCGAGGAGAGCCTTCCAAAGTCCGGGAAGAACGATTGCAAGCGTTCTTGCATGATCGATCCCATGAAGAGCGGTCAGTTCGTGTCCGATGCTGTGAACCGACCAGTCGCCTGGCACACCGCACTGGATCAGCCCGTTAAGGGCCATCGTGGCCGCCCACATCAGGTTCGACATTGCCTCATAGTCAGCAGGATTGGCATATACCTTCGGTCCCTCTTCGATCAGTGTTATGAGAATAGCCTCTGCAAACCTGTCCTGTATCGGAGCATTGACCGGATAGGTAAGATACTGTTCGATTACATGCACGAATGCATCTACGATGCCGTTGGCGACCTGCCGTTTGGGGAGTGTTCCGGCTGCATCGGGAAGCAGGAATGAGAATACAGGGAATACCTGCGGAGAACCAAAGGCGAGCTTTTCGTTGGTCGACTTTCTGCTTATAACCGAATTCTTGTTCATCTCGCTTCCTGTGGCCGGAAGGGTAAGTACTACCCCCAGGGGTATTGCAGAAACAACCGGCATTTTTTTGGTGAGGATGTTCCAGGGATCACCGAATTTGTAAGGTATGGCAGCAGCAATGAACTTGGTGGCATCGATAACCGATCCACCGCCTACTGCCAGAAGGAAGTCGATATTCTTTTCCTTTGCGATCTCCACAGCCTTCATGGCAGTCTCGTAAACCGGATTGGGCTCAATTCCTCCAAACTCCGTCACTTCAAATCTTTCGAGGGCAGCCTTTACCTTTTCATACACGCCGTTTTTCATTATGCTTCCGCCTCCGTAAAGAAGCATTACTTTGCTTCCTGAAGCTATCTGCGTTGCTATTTTGGGAAGCTGGTCCTTACCGAAGAACACTTTTACGGGATTGTAGAATTCAAAATCTGTCATGGTCTTTATGTTTTTTCTGAATATTGCTTGTTATAAATTCGTCTTTCTTGTCTCCAACTATCTTTCGTCCCCAATGCAGTCGATTGATTGGCAATCCAATCCCCCCTTCAGGGGGGCGGGGGGGTCGGTGATATTGGAATTCTGAATGTTAAGGATACATTTTAATAAACCTCTTTTTCTGCTACCTGAAAAGTTGAGGCGCCAGTTCCGACAAATAAGTCCTCCAGTTAGTCCAGGTGTGTCCGCCTTCAGTTTCCCTGTAGACATACGGGAACTTCATTTCATCGAGCTTGCTCCTGTATTCAACGTTGTTCTTGTAAAGGAAGTCGGTTTTGCCTATGCCGATCCAGTAAAGCTTGAACCCGTTGTTCTTTTGCTTCAGGAGGGTTTCGTCCATATTCTCGTAGACCTTTGATTTGACCTTTTCATCAGCTATGATGGCAGCCGAAAACAGTCCGACATAATCGAACATGTTGGGATAGAACCTCGAAATGTGCAGTGAGTGATAGCCTCCCATCGAAAGACCGGCAATCGCACGGCCCGGTTTTTCTTTTATTACGTTGTAGTTGCTTTCCACGAAGTTTATAATATCCATAAAGGTCTCTTCATATTTCCCGTCCATGGTATTCGGCAGCTGCATGGTAGGTTTTTTCAGGCCGAGGCTCGATTCACCCGGAGCGGCTTCCTGAACGACATTGCCGTTTGGCATCACAACGATCATTGGTTTGGCTTTTCCCTGAGCGATCAGGTTATCCAGTATCTGGGAAGTTCTTCCAAGGTTGATCCAGGCTTCTTCGTCGCCTCCCATCCCGTGAAGCAGGTATAGCACAGGGTATTTCTGTTTTGAGCTCTCGTATCCCGCGGGGGTATAGATGGTGATGCGTCTTTTCATTCCCAGGGAGGGAGAGTCGTACCACCTTCTTGCAACTGTTCCGTGGGGAACATCATTCACCTGGTACAGGTCGCCCTTGCCGCCGCCCACGATTAAAACGTTGGTTACAGTGGCAACGTCCCTGATCATGTAGACATTATTGGGATCGGTGTTTCTGATTCCATCGACAGTAAATGAGTAGCTGTACAGATCGGAGGCGAGGGGAGCGGTTGTGAAGCTCCAGAGACCTTTGTCGTCATTGGTCATCAGTTCTGAACCCGGAGTCCGGCCCTGAGCCGGCATCCAGTCGCCCGTCAGTTTTACTTCCTTTGCATCGGGTGCCTGGAACCTGAAAGTGACCGAATTATCGGGATTGACTTCCGGGGAAATGATATTTGCCCCGCCAAAAAGGGCCTGTTGTGAGAAAGATAGTGCTGAAAGCATGATTAGTGAAAGCAGTGAAAGGAGGAGGTGTTTCTTCATGGAGTAAAATTTTAGATCAGATAAATATTACTATTTCAAGTTGCTTGTTGCTGGTTACTGTTTAAATTTATGATTAATAAGGGAATATTTAATACTTTAAATAAACACTTAAATATCACTTAACACCTATAACGTTCATTATAAAACAACTAGGAACAAGCAACCGATTTTCCTGTTAAACAATGAACAGGCGAATTTAGGGAAATGTTCCGGGTTGGTCAAATCATGATCCCGTTGTAGTTCTGAACTTTTTTTCATCCTCCCGGCAGATTGACTTAATAAGCCTCCGTCCCGACAGTACGCCGGTGGGAAGTCCTCCTCCCGGTTCGATCCATTGCCCGCAGAGGTAGCATCCCCGGAGCCCCGGAATTCCCTGCGGCAGGGGTTTAAGCATCGAATCGGCATTATCCGGAGTGAGGAGCCACCCCTCGAAACTGCCCTTCCAGTTTCCGGTGTACCTTTCAAAGGTGACAGGTGTTGCAACGTCGGTCATTTCAACCTGGCCTGAAATGCCAGGGAATCTTTGTTCAAGCAGGCTTATGATTTGTTCTGCTATTACGGCTTTTTCCCTTTCATAAGCAGGCCTGTCAGTTGAAAGGTTCTTCCAGTAATCATAATTACCGTGAAGCATGACTGTAAGGGCAGTCTTACCAGCGGGCGCCAGTGAAGGATCATGATTGAACAGATGCACCGGCAGCCGTTCAATCCTTTCTCCTGCTATTACAACCGGCTCCTTGAGGGGGAAGCTGAATCCCGAAACTGCCAGAGGGATCTCTCCGAAAGTCCTGTTCACTCCTGCTCCGAAGAATATAAGTGACGGAAACAGTTTCCAGTTGTCAAACATATTACGGATACTTTCGTCGGTGTATTTACCTTCGAGCATTTTGAATATAGTAGTATAGCCGTCGGCTGCCGAGATTACTCTGCCGCCATTGATTATTGTGCCGTCTTCGAGCTGGATCCCGGTCGCTTTGTCGTTTTCGGTTATAATTTTAACCACCTTCTTTTTGTAGTGGATCTCCCCTCCAAGATTGATGAATCTTTTCTCCAGTTTTTCAGACATGGGCATGGATCCTCCCAACGGATATCCCGCATTCTTTTTCTGCAGATATGCGAAGATGAAAAACAAGAAGAGGATTGAGAATTCGGGAAACCAGAGTTCGTTAAGAGCCTGCTGAAGATCCTTATTCCTGAACCTCGAGGTATACTCCGTTCCTGTGACTTTCATCCATTTTTTGAGTTTATTCCCATTGACTGTAAAGAACAGGATCATTTTGATCATTTTGGCAATCCTTTTAAAAAGTGGAGCTTTAACAGAAGGCTGGTCGAGGCGGAGGCACATTCTGACTGCCTTGATGAATTCCCTTATATTGTCCTCGTCTTCCGGTGCAAATTCGAGCAGATGTTTCTCCAGGCGGTCCAGGTCCGAGTAGAAGATCAGGGTCCTGCCGTCTTTTGTTTCATAGCGGGCGTATTCATCCATATAAATGAATTCACTTTCCGGGACTAGCCCGGTTTCTTCCCAGTAGTCATGCATGACGGTTTCCGGCGACGAGCCGACAAGCCAGTGGATGCAGCCGTCAATGGTAAAGCCTGAGCGATTCCACGATGTGCACAGCCCTCCCGGCTTGTCGTGCATCTCGAAGATCTGTGCCCTGTACCCGTTCATCCTTGCATAAATGCCTGCTGAAAGACCGGCGAATCCGGCTCCGATAATCAAAACCGTGTTATCATTGTTCTGTCCTGACATATTTCTGAGTTTTTTGTTAGAGGAAAATCAGTTTCTTTGCAAAAGAAAAGATAAGAATCTTATTCCAAATTAGATATGGCAAAATTTTTAAAACTTTTTTTTGTTTCGGCTGTAATTGCCCTGTTTTTTCAGCCAGGGATTAATTCACAGCCCCTGGTTAATTCAGAAATAAAATCCGATAAGGTTCCAACTGTGATTGCTCCGGTGATAGTTGACGGTGAAGTGCAAAGGGTACCGGAATTTGAAGATCCGGATAGTTGGATCCGTCATGATCTTTGGGTTGAAACGGAGTTTGACACCGACGGCGACAGCCGGAAAGACAGGATGCATGTTGATGTTACGCGTCCGGCACAGACCGAGACAGGGGGTCTGAAACTGCCCGTTGTTTATGAGTCGAGCCCTTATTTTGCGGGTACCGGTACCACTGCCAGTCAGTATGTCTGGAATGTGGAGCAGGAACTGGATGCGGATCCTCCGGAAAGGACTGATATGCCTCCCGTCCAGAGGAGAGGGCAGCGGCCGGTGATATCGAATTCCCAGACCAGGGCATGGGTGCCCTACGGTTTTATTGTGATTCATTCGTCGGCTCCCGGAACAGGTCTTTCGCAGGGATGTCCGACAATCGGTACACGTATAGAGGCGCTTGCCCCTAAGGCAGTCATCGACTGGCTTAACGGAAGGGCAAGGGGGTTCACCACTCCCGACGGTACGGAAGAAGTCACGGCGTACTGGACCACCGGCAAGGTGGGGATGATAGGAACCTCATATAACGGAACCATCCCTTTTGCAGCTGCTACAACAGGAGTCCGGGGACTTGAAGCCATCATTCCGGTCTCCCCGAACAATTCATACTACCATTATTACCGATCCAACGGCCTGGTCCGCAGTCCGGGCGGCTATCTTGGAGAAGATGTCGATGTTCTGTACGATTTTGTACATTCAAATCCCGATAACTGCGAATATTGCGACAGTGTTTACAAGAAGAGCATAATGCAGGCCAGGCATGACCGCAAGACCGGTGACTACAACGATTTCTGGGCTGAGCGCGACCTGATGAATTACATGAACGATTACAGGGCAGCCACCCTGATGGCCCACGGATTCAACGACTGGAACGTGATGATAAGCCACAGCGCCCGGTTTGTTGATGTTCTGAAGGAGAAGGGAGTTCCGCTTCAGGTTTATTTCCACCAGGGCGGACATGGAGGGGAGCCTCCTTTCTCCATGATGAACAGGTGGTTCACAAGATATCTTTTCGGGGTTGAGAACAATGTAGAAAAAGACCCGAAGGCATGGATCGTCCGTGAGACCGACGACAGGCTTAAACCCACTCCTTATGAAGAGTATCCCAATCCCGGAGCATCTCCGGTGAAGTTCTTCCTTTCGCCCGGGGCGCCACAGGCGGGGTCGCTGGTTATGAATAAGCCCTCATCACCAAGCTATGAAACCCTCACTGACAATTTCTCATTCAGCGGCAGCACTCTTGCCAGGGCTGAATGGACGGATCACAGGCTTATCTACCTGACACCTACGTTGAAGGAAGATCTTCATATTTCGGGAGTTCCTACCATAAAGATAAAGGCTTTGAGCAGCAAGGCTGCAGCTAATCTTTCAGTATGGCTTGTAACCCTGCCCTGGATCGAATCGCGCAATCCGAGGCCGACGGATAACATTATCACCCGGGGCTGGGCTGACCTGAGAAACCACAGGTCGATGACTGAAAGCGAATCACTTCAGGTGGGACGTTTCTATGAAATGACTTTTGACCTCGAACCCGACGACCAGGTGATACCCGCAGGTAAACAGATGGGGCTTCTCATCTTCTCGAGCGACAGGGAATATACTCTGTGGCCTGAGCCGGGTACAAAACTTACCATTGACCTCAGCGGAACTGAAATTACAATACCGGTTGTAGGAGGAATCGGGGGAGTAAAATTTGAGTAGGATGTTCCGGCCCTTCGCCCTGCGCCCTGCGCCCTGTGCCCTTCTTACTCACTCCCGCTCTCACTCTTCTGCCTCCTGCCCCAGTTCCTGTTTGGTTCCGGCCCCATAACAAAGGTGAGCCTGCCGCCTTTCATTATATCCCCGTGACTGATCTGGGGTTTGTCAAGCGGTTCGCCATTCAGGGTGGCCGACTGGATGTACTTATTTACACCTGAATTATTCTCTGCCTCAATAATAAATTCCACACCCTCGGCCGGTCTGATGATGGTCTTTCCGAACATGGGACTGCCGATACTGTAAACCGGGCTTCCCGGAGTCACCGGGTAAAATCCCATTGCACTCAGGACATACCATGACGACAGTGATCCCATGTCTTCATTTCCGCATAAACCGCCCGGTCCCGGCCGGTAAAGCTGTTCACAGATCTGTCTGGTCCAATACTGGGTCTTCCAGGGCTCTCCGGAATAATTGTAAAGATAAGCCACATGGTGCGAGGGCTGGTTTCCGTGGACATACTGGCCTATTGTGCCGACAACACCGATGTATTTCGGACCAGATATAGCGGGATCCATCTCAAAGAATGAGTCGAGCTTTTTGTTGAACCTGTCGTTGCTTCCGAAGAGAGATATCAGACCTTCTACATCGTGCTGGACCGACCAGATATATTGCCATGCATTTGACTCGGTGTAATGACGGTTTGGCCTGACACCCACAAGCAGAGGATCAAAATAGCGGTAATACCTGTGTCCGTCTTTTTCCACTATTTCCTGTTCCTTCCCCTCAGCCATTTCCAGGAAGGTGCCGTCCGATTTACGGGGCCTCATGAATTCAGTATCCTTGTCCCAGACATTGGAGTAATTCTTTGCCCTCTCCATAAACAAAGTATAATCGTCATCCTTACCCAGGGCGCGGGCCATCTGAGCAATGCACCAGTCATCGTAGGCAAGCTCGAGTGTGTTTGAGACAGATTCGGTAACCTTATCCACAGGGGTATAGCCTGACTTAAGATAGTATTCAAGTCCCGACCGACCTGAACTCAGCGGAACCGGAGGCTTTGGCTTCTCAAGCGCCTTGATCCTCATGGCGTCGTAGACAAAGCCGGCATCAAATCCGGTGTGCCCTTTAAGGTAGCCATCCACTATAACAGGAACCAGGTGATCGCCCACCATCGATTCGCGGTAGATATTCGCAAAATGCTGGGCCGGAAGCCATCCGAAATCCCTGACCTTTGCTTCTATCGACCTGAGAAAATCGTTCACTCTTTCAGGGGCGATGATGGTCAGCAGGGGATGCTGCGACCTGTAGGTGTCCCAGCAGGAGAAGGATCCGTAAAAATCATAACCGGTTGCTTCGTGTACTTTGCCGTCCATCCCAAGGTATTTGCCGTCGGCATCCTGATAGATGTACTGGGCCAGCAGTGAGTGATAGACTGAAGTATAAAAGATCTCCTTCTGTTCAGCTGTTGCTCCGTCTATTTCAATTCGCGAAAGTTCGTTGTTCCAGGTTTCCAGGGCTTCTCTCCTTACCCTGTCGAAATCACCGTCGCCAATTTCTGCTTCAAGGTTCTTCCTTGCACCTTCGAGACTGACATACGACAGTGCCACACAGGCTGTTATCTGTTCATTTTCGGAAGTACTGTAATTCACAAATGCCCCTATTCTTTCCCCGACCTCACCGCTTTTGTATGGAAAGATGCCGCTTCCTGATTCGGGAGTACTGCGGCTCACGTCGAAGGTTCCGTAATAAAGGAAGGGTTTGCTGAATTCGGCGCAGAAATAAATCATTCCCGACGGGCTGTTTCTGTAACCTTCAACACGGTTATCCCCGGCTATAATTATACGTGAATCGCCCGGCGCCGGAGCTGTTCCGATCTGGTGTCCCAGGTCGATGATGATATTTGCATCGGCTGTCTCAGGGAAGGTATAGCGGTGGAAAGCCACTCTCCTGGCTGAGGTGAGTTCAACCTTTACATTGTAGTCACTGAGCATCACCGAGTAATAGCCCGGGGATGCCGTTTCTTCATCATGGCTGAACCGTGATCTGTAACCTTCATCGGGGTTATCGGCAGATCCGGGCACAATCTGCAGTTTATTATTTACCGTCGGCTGGAACAGGATATCGCCGCCGCTGGTCATCCCTACTCCGCTGTAATGTGTATGGCTGAATCCCATGATGGTGTTGTCGGCCCAGGTATAGCCAGCGGCATAGGTCCATCCTGCGGTCTGGCAGTCTGGACTCACATGTACCAGAGCCCATGGAAGCGAGGCCCCGGGGAAGGTATGTCCGAAATACCTGGTTCCGATAAAGGGATTGACATAATCCGCGGGACTGTTCTTATCTCCGCCGGAGCTTCCGGATACATTTTTGTTCCGGTTATCAGCAGCCGTATCAGGGAGTGAACATGAAGCCATAAAAATCAATATCAGGCAGAAGGAGACTGCCTTCAGCAATGTACTTTTATTCATCATGAGGTTTTTGGCAATAAATATGTTGTGATGCGATTCCCCTTAAATTTTGATGAACAGGTTGTGTTTGTACAGCCAGTAGCATAAGTACCATAACCCGGCCCATATACCTACGCTTGTCAGCATTCTGACAGTCGTTTCGCCTCCCCACGAGAACAGCAGCTTAACGAAAGGCTGGATGATGGTCCTGATGAAGTCGGCTCCTCCGATATGGAAGAAGATGTAGATGAAGATGCTGTTCATGCCCACCACAATAAAGAACCATGATCCTTTTTTGAATTGTTTTTTCACGTCGATGAGCCAGTAGCAGAAAGCAAGGGCCAGGATTGTCCAGCCTCCGCTGGCAAGCACGAATGAAGAGGTTGCAATCTTCTTTATGATGGGAGTGATGTTAAGCAAGTCGAGCGCATAACCGGCGGCCAGGGCCGTCACGCCTGCTATTGCCAGAGCGCGTAGTTTGTATGTATGTGTCTTTTCGCTCATCA
>JAFGXK010000297.1 GCA_016936695.1 Bacteroidales bacterium
AGCAGCCCGGAGTGGTTTTCCGGTTCCCAGATCATCGAAAACCAGGTAGGGAGCGCAACCATGTTCCGGCTTTACAGGTGTCTCGTACTTTGTGTTTATGATGGGGAAAGCCCCGTACCGTTCATAGAAGGCAAGCCTTTTCATATTCAGCCTGATGTAGGTCGTGTCGCTGCAAAGGTCAGGATCGTCGGGAAGGCATTCAAAAAACAACCCTGTTGTTCCGAGAGATGCAGCCTCTTCCCTGATTCTTTCATAAATTGAACCACCTACCCCGGAAGTCGGTTTCCCCGGTGTGACTGCCAGAAAATCGAGGTAACAGAATTTCAGGTCCGACATGTACATCAGGACTGCAAAACCCCGGATATTACCGCGGTAATCATCAGCTATCACAATGGAGGTCTGGAACTTTTTTTCCACGGGGTTCACCATCTGAAGAAAGATATTCTCAATCTGTTTTGTTGCAATGTCAGGAAACTGAAGTATCATGATTTCCCTGATTTTTTCAACTGCCTGCCTGTTTCCCTCGAGCAGTGGATTGAATATCTTTCTGATTCTGAACATATATTTTCTTGCCTTTACCTGAGTGACAGTACTGATCTGATTCAACCTGGTTTATCAACCGGTATTGTGAAGAATAGCGATCCGGTAAGTTGCTGAAAGTGCAATATAACTAATAATTTTCAACCCTGTTAACTCATTTGTTGCTGTAAATCGGATAATTTTTGCAACTTTGTCACATGAAAAACAATGGATTATGAGAAGAGTGATATTTCTTTTTGTGGCGGTGATGCTTATTGCCGCTTCATGCAATCCAAGCAAGACCAGCCTGTTCGGCAGTAAAAAGACCGAAAAGGAACCTGAAGGGACTTCTATCAAAGCTTCGGTTCTTATGCCTGCAACTCCTATTCCCGTTCCCATAAAGGAGGTTGAGGAGGTACTTGTAGCCAACGAAGACAAGGAACCATCGCCGGGCAAATATTTTGTGATAATAGGAAGTTTCAGGGATCCCGCAAATGCACAGGATCATCAGGCGCTTATTGGAAAGGACGGATTCAATTCAGAGGTTCTGAAGAATGATGCCGGTTTGTACAGGGTATCCGTTATGGCCACCGACGATGTCCTTGCGGCCAGAAATGAGATCGGAAGGATACGTACAAAATTTCCTGCTTACTCCGATACCTGGCTTCTGATCAGAAAATAGCCGGTGCGGTAAAGGGCAAAAAAGCAAACCTGGATAGAGATTCAACCGGATTATTCAGTATATTTCAGTTCTGATACATTCTTGTTCCAGAGGTTATATTATGACCAAAAAAATGACAAGACTGAGCAGGATTTTCAAAGAGCTGACAATACAGAGTAATACCCCATATGACAAACTATATCATCCTGTTCCTTTGCGGTTTAGTAATACTTTCCTATTTATTTGACATCACAGGGAAGTACTCCAGGATACCAGGGGTAATCCTGCTGATTCTAATGGGAATAGCCCTGCAGCTGACTGTTAAATACTTTAACATTGTCCTGCCCAATCTTCAGCCTCTCCTTCCGCTTCTCGGCACTATCGGGCTAATATTGATAGTTCTGGATGCCAGTCTCGATCTCAAACTCGAGAGTCGTAAAAAAATGATGATTTTAAAATCCATCTCCTCTGCCTTTTTACTGTTTGTTGTTTTCTCTGCTGTATTAACACTGATCCTCACCAGGTATTATGGATATTCACTCAGGGTTTCGCTTTTAAACGCCATGCCGCTTGGAATCATAAGCAGCGCGATTGCTATCCCTTCATCTTCGCTGCTGAATACTTCCGATAAGGAGTTCATGGTATACGAAAGTTCTTTCTCGGATATTTTCGGAATTATATTATTCGATTTTATTCTGCTTAGTGAAGGAACAATCGGAAACGGTCTGTTTGAACTGGGAATCAAGAGCCTTATAACAGTGGTGGTAGCATTGCTGACCTCCTTTATTCTTGCAGCCCTTCTTCATAAGATTACATATCATGTGAACTATGTCCTCATAATGACCTCGATCATCCTGATTTACACCATTGCTAAAATACTGGCTCTTCCGGCACTTCTTCTGGTCCTGATATTCGGGCTGATTTTGTCGAACAATCATTTTCTTGAAATTGATTTCGTAAAAAAATATATTGATTTTCAAAAGTTCCGAAGCGATATCAGGTCATTTGGTACGATCCTTACAGAGTTTACCTTTCTTGTCCGCTCCTTCTTTTTTATAATCTTTGGTTACTATGTCAGTGTTGAAGGTCTTTTTGAGTGGCATAATCTGCTGACTGCCGGCCTTATAACCGTGGGGATACTGTTGTTGAGACTGCTGTTTTTTGTCACTGTCATAAGGATGAAGCCTATTCCGCTGGTATTGTTTGCTCCAAGAGGGTTGATCACCATTCTTCTTTTCATCAGCATTCCTGCTTCATCGCGGATTTTCCTGATCAATGAGGAGGTGATAACGCTTGTTATCCTTCTCACAATTTTAGTAATGACGATTGGGAATATGGTGGTCAGGGGAGAAAAAGCTGAAGTTCTGCTAAAACCCGGAGAGGGATCATTGAAGAATACGCTTTGACAATAATTGACTATATTAACAATGTCCTGATTCTTGAGTTTCTGTTAGTCCATAAACAAAATTCGTGAAATAATATGATACGAAAATTCAGATCGATAGTATGGTTTTTGCTGATCAGCCAGGCTCTGGTTTTTTCTCAGGGCGCCAGGGTCAGGCAGGTTAAACTTACCGATTTTAAACTGCATTCTTCTGCAATAATTACTGCCTCAGGAGAAGAAATATCTGCTCCCGGTTACCTGTCAAAAGACTATTGGTTCCCGGTGAAAGTACCTTCAACAGTCCTTTCAGGTCTGGTTGCCAACGGAGTATATCCCGACCCGAATATGGGGCTCAACAATATGCTGATCCCTGACGCTTCGGATGAGTTCAACAGGAAATACGACCTTGAGAAATTCAGTTTCATTCCGGGTGAAACCAACCCCTGGAAGAAGCCTTATTGGTACCGTACCGAATTTCAGGTGCCTGCTTCCGATGCAGGACGTTGTTTTCAGCTGATCTTCAAGGGTATTAACTATCGGGCCGGAGTCTGGGTCAATGGCAGCCAGGTGGCTGATTCTACTGTAATGGCGGGGATGTTTGCACAATACAGTCTCGATGTAACCCAAAACATCAGGGCAGGTGAGCTGAATGCGATCGCAGTGAAAATATATCCTCTTGATTATCCGGGACTTCCGTCAGCTGAGCAGCTGAAGGCCTTTGATGATTTTTATCCAAACGGCGGCCCGACGGGTGATATCGGAAAGAACGTCACCATGCTTTGTTCGGTGGGATGGGACTGGGTCCCTCCTGTACGGGACCGTAACATGGGCATCTGGCTGCCGGTCTACCTCAGGACCACCGGCGGTGTTACCATTGGAAATACAAAAATCACAACCTCCTTTGCGGGCGGGCAGGACACTTCCGTGGCAAAGATCTCGCTTGGCCTGACACTTTTCAACCATACCGGATCAAATGAAATGGGTAAGCTGACGGTTAAAATATCTCCTGAGAATTTCAGGGGGGCGATGGTGGAGTTCTCAAGGAATGTTACCGTGGGAGGTAATGGATCGAATGCTGTTGAGCTGACCCCGGATAACACAAAGGAATTTACCTTCCACAATCCGGCAGTGTGGTGGCCCAATGGATACGGGAAGCCTAATCTTTACAGGATAAACCTCAGTTACACCGGTAAGTCGGGAATATCGGACGATACGACCTTCCTCTTCGGCGTCAGAACTGTTTCGTCGAAGGCAATTGAAGCGGACGGCAACTGGCGACGCGATTTTTACGTTAACGGAAGAAGGGTTCACCTTACAGGCGGGGCATGGGTTCCGGATTTCATGCTGAACCGCGATTCACTAAGGTATGATTATGAGTTTAGGCTTTGCAGAAATGCAAATATAAACCTGGTCAGGATCTGGGGCGGAGGCGTCACTCCATGTGACGAATTTTTTGATGCAGCCGACAGGTACGGTCTTCTCGTGTGGTCCGATTTCTGGATCACCGGAGATACCCAGGGAGAATTCAAGGGATCACCCGACTGGCCTTTAGAGAGCGAAGTCTTCAAAAGGAACGTGGAAAGCACCATTCTCCGCATAAGGAATCATCCCAGCCTTCTTGTATGGACAGGAGGAAACGAAGGACATGCCAGAAGGGAACTGTACGATTTCATGCGGAACAGCATTATTTCACTTGACGGAACCAGACCTTTTATCCCTAGTTCTTCGGGATTTGCAAAGCTGCCGGAAGGATGGCCGGCCTCATGGCCCGATAATAATCCGGGCGGCGTCTACAGCGGCGGCCCCTATACATGGCAGGACCCAGTGAGCTCCTACAAGAGATCAGTTTCGGCAAAGGACTGGGTGTTCAAGGATGAAACCGGACTCCCGTCCATGCAGCCCTACAATATTCTGCCAAAAATAATTCCCGACCTGGTGTGGGATAAATCCCTGCCATACCCTCTTAACAATACCTGGGGTTATCATGATGTGTGCACGGGCAACGGAAGGTGGGACAATTACTACCGTTATATGGTTAAGCGTCATGGTGAACCTGAAAGCATGGAACAGTTCTGCGATAAGATGCAGCTGATGAATGCTGTCGGATATCAGGGGATATTTGAAGCTGCCGGACATAAACTGAATGATATAGGCGGAGTTATGCTCTGGAAGCTCAATGCAGCTTTTCCGAGCCTCGTGTGGCAGGTGTACGACTGGTACATGATGCCGAATGCCGGGTATTATTTCATGCAGAACGCATGTGAACCGGTTCACATCCAGTTGAACCTTTTGAATAACAAGGTCATGGTACTGAACAGGACTTACAGGCCGATCGCCGGGCTGACTGCTCAGGCGGATGTTTACTCGCTTGATTCGAAACGTCTGTATACCGATAACATGAGTGTTTCGGTGGGTGCAACCGAAGTTAAGGAAACATCCTCACTCGATACTGTTGTAAAGGAAAACGGAGGCCTTGTATTTATTATGCTGAACCTGAGGGATAAGTCCGGAAACGTGGTCTCCCGCAATACCTACTGGATCTCGTCATCCGGCGGTTACCAGGTACTGGATGATATGGCTAAGACAAATGTGGAGACAACGGTACTGACGTCTGAGAAAGGTCTTAATGAAAGGACATGGAAGATTCAGGTCGGTAACAACTCTTCAAAAATCGCTTTCTTTGTAAGGCCTCAGGTACTTATAAATGAGGAGGAAATACTGCCGTCGTTCTGGTCGCAGGGGTATTTCACCCTGGCTCCCGGAGAGAAAACAGAGGTTACCGTAACCTGTCCGGAAGCAAAACTTACGGGCGGAGTGACGGTGCTGAAAGTATCGGGATGGAATGTGCCGGCATCATACAGCCTGATGAAAAATTGAAAATTTATGCCACTTGCTTTTACAAATGCCAGGATATTCACCGGCACCGAAACTAAAGATGGGAAAGTCCTGATTGTCAGGGATAACATAATCAATTCAATAACAGATCCTTTTCAGATTCCCTCTGATTGTGAGATAATCAATTGCGGAGGTAATTATCTAACCGCAGGATTCATAGACCTTCAGATTGCCGGCGGAGGAGGATACCTCTTTTCTGCCCATCCGACGCCTGAAGCTCTTGAAGCAATCACCGCTGCAATTGTCCGCACCGGAACCACGGGTTTTCTTATTGCCATCCCGACAAATTCCAGTGAAGTGTACAGTCAGGTAATCAGGACTGCCGTTGAGAATCCGAACTCGGCCTTACTTGGTTTGCATATCGAAGGACCGTTTTTGAATCCGTTGAGGAGGGGTGCCCATATTAAGGAATATATCAGAACTCCTGTCCTGGAGGATGTTAAAACCCTCGTATCACAAGGCAGGGAAGTTATCGGAATGATGACAATCGCACCGGAGGTATGCAGCCGGGAGATAATTGAGTTTTTGAATGAGAGCGGGATAGTTGTTGCAGCCGGACATAGCAATGCCACTTTCAGGGAGGCGGTCGAAGGCTTCAGGAATGGCATAAGGACCACAACCCATCTGTTCAATGCCATGTCGCAGCTCCATCACCGCGATCCGGGTCTGCCGGGTGCGGTGTTCCAGGCCCCTGGTGTTTTTGCCAGCATAATTGCCGACGGGATACATGTTGATTACAGCATGGTCTCAATTGCAAAGAAGCTGTTGAACGACAGACTCTTCCTTATATCTGACGCGGTGGAGGAAAACTACAGCGAAGCCTACTTGCACATAAGAAAGGAAGACAGGTTCACGCTGCCCGACGGAACCCTTTCAGGCTCGGCCCTTACCATGATGAAAGCAGTTGAAAATTGTGTAAGGAATGTCTCCATTCCCCTTGAGGAAG
>JAFGXK010000298.1 GCA_016936695.1 Bacteroidales bacterium
AGTTGACCCACCTGGGCTCGAACCAGGACTCTGCGGAACCAAAATCCGACGTGTTGCCAATTACACCATGGGTCATTAATACCTTAACGATGCTGCAAAAATAGGAAATTTTTGAATACAGGGATCCGGACAGGTTTTACATAGCATTAATCGCACACTGGTCATCCGGAGTTCTTTCCATTACTTCTGACTCAATGACATAAAACGGGCAGTCGACCAGCGATTTCAATATAAACCCCAGCTCGCACATATCCTCGTCACCGGCATCGTAATACCAGCAGATGGTCACATTCTCAACGAGATCCTTCATCCCCGATATCTCCTTGATGATGTTGTAAATCCATTTGGTGGAACTGGTGTTGATATATTCAAATCCCAGTTCAATGCCTGTGCGCTGATCGTTTACCTGAACATAACGGCTGATCCAGTCAAAAACCGGACGGTAAAACTCTCCGGGATTCTCCGGAATCGAACGTCCCACAATGAATAACCGTCCAGGCTCAAGAATTACCCTGGGCGTCCTTTTATTGGGCTCGGCAATGTATTTTTTAATACTCTTCATCCACTTAACTAACGGTGAGACCCGTAAATTATTCTGTAAAGGATGCACGAGATTTTCCGAAAAGGTGATTCAGATTCGCCGGAACCGGTTGCGTAAGAATGCTACGACTGATTAAAAAGCGTGGGCTCAGGCTCTTCCCAGAGCGACGGATGTTCATCGTCAAATCGCTTCAGGATAGCCTTCATCAGTGTCTCCCTGAGAAACTCTGACTTGTTTGATATGCGGTAGCGGCTGCAGAATATATCAAGAGCCCTTGCTTCCCTGTTGTTAAGCATGACAGTAAGCCTGTTGCTCCTCTTCAGCCTCTCCTCCTTATATGAAATACGCCTCAAATCGTGAAATGTCAATTTGAACGCTAATTTAGAAAAACCGGGGCCCATAATTTTTTGAGCCTCAATTAGTTTTTAACAAAAAAAAGAAGCCCGTCCTTAAGTGACTGGCTTCCCGTATAATACAATATTAAAAACTTTTATCTCCCTTATTCGAGGAAGTCTGATTATTCAGCTTTGCCCGCACTTCCAAGCACGTTGATCACTTTGTGCTTGTAGAGTTCCTTCAGTTTCTCGCGGGCAGGTCCGAGATAGTTACGCGGATCGAATTCACCCGGCTTTTCAACAAACACTTTCCTGATGGCAGCAGTCATTGCAAGACGTCCGTCACTGTCAATGTTGATTTTGCAGACAGCCGATGCAGCAGCTCTTCTCAGCTGATCTTCCGATACCCCTGTTGCGTTTTCCATCTTTCCTCCATACTGGTTTATCTCTGCAACTATATCCTGGGGAACTGACGATGCGCCATGAAGAACTATCGGGAAACCCGGGATCCTTCTTTCGCACTCTTCAAGGATATCAAAGCGAAGGGGAGGAGGAAGTTCTCCGGGTTTTACCTTGAACTTGAATGCTCCGTGTGAAGTTCCGATTGAAATAGCCAGTGAATCAACGCCAGTCTTCTTTACAAAATCCTCAACTTCCTCAGGCCTGGTATATGATGTATGTTCTGACGATACTTCATCCTCAATGCCGGCAAGAACTCCAAGCTCACCTTCAACCGTAACATCGAACTGGTGGGCGTACTCAACCACCTGCTTTGTGAGCCTCACATTCTCTTCATACGGGAAATGGGATCCGTCGATCATCACCGATGAGAAACCAGTTTCAATACACGATTTGCAGGTCTCGAATGAATCACCATGATCAAGATGAAGTACTATCGGAATTGCATATCCAAGTTCCTTTGCATATTCTACCGCACCCTTGGCAAGATACTGGAGCAGCGTCTGATTTGCATACTTGCGGGCACCTTTCGACACCTGAAGAATGACAGGAGATTTTGTCTCCACACAGGCGCTGATTATCGCCTGCATCTGCTCTAAATTGTTGAAATTGAATGCAGGAATCGCATATCCACCCGCCACTGCCTTCCGGAACAGCTCTCTCGAGTTTACCAGGCCTAATTCTTTATAATGAAGCATAATATTAAGTATTTAAATGAGCCGTGAAAGATAATTAATTTGGCAATCGCAGCCAAAATATCAGACAAAAAACGACATAAAGACTTCCCCCGTACGCCATTTCCTCCTAATTTCTTATCTTCGTAACCTTATTTTAAGGCCGTACCGGCTTAGTGATATTTTTTTTATGAAAAATGCAGCATTCCGTGGAAAAACCAATCATTATTCAGTAAACCTGTCGTGATGATTAATACAACCATATTATAATGAAAAGAACTTTAATATTGATAATTGCATGCCTGATTGCATCCGGGGGACAGCTTATTGCCCAGAAAGTTTGGTCGCTCGAGGATTGTATTCAGCATGCCATCGATCATAACATACAGATCAAACAACAGACAATCCAGACCAAGGTCCAGAAAAACACCCTCGACCAGTCGAAACTTAGCCTCCTGCCCTCAGTCTCCGGTCAGGCATCACACGATTACTCTTTCGGAAGAGCTCTTGACCAGACTACCTATGATTTTTACAATCAGACTCTTAAATCAAACTACTTCTACCTTGGCGGGAGGACCGATCTGTTCACCGGCCTCCAGAACCTGAATACAATCCAGAAAAACAAGTATGAACTGCTGGCAGGCGAGCAGGATCTTGAGCGTATCCGCGATAACGTCTCGCTCAGCGTTGCCCTGGCTTACCTCCAGATTCTTCTGAACAAGGAACTGGTTACGGCAACCGAGAGTCAGCTCAACACCACCCTGGAACAAATAACGAAAACAAGGAAGATGGTGGATGCTGGAAGCGTGGCAATGGGAAACCTCCTTCAGATCGAAGCCCAGGCAGCCCAGGAAGAGGTGACCCTGGTTAACATGCAAAACCAGCTTGATATATCTTATCTCAACCTTACCCAGCTCCTGGAGCTTGAAACACCTGCAGGATTTGAGATCATCGTACCCGAAATCAGAGTAGGCGAAACAGCTGACATCGCAGGGAATATTGACGAAATATATAGCGTGGCCCTTCAGTCGAGACCTGAGATACTGGGTTCGGAACTGAGACTCACCGCCAGCGAGTATGCCCTTAAAGTGGCAAAAGGCGCCAGGAGCCCCAGCATCTCAATGAGTCACAATTTCGGGACCAGATATTCACACATTGCGAATATTCCCGGACAACAATCTTTTGAGGACCAGCTGAAGAACAACAAGAACTTCGGACTTGGTTTCTCATTGAACATACCCATACTCAACGGATGGCAGGTGAACAAGAACATACTAAACTCGAAGCTTGCCGTTGAAAACAGCCAGTACACTCTTGAAGGGACAAGGAAGGAGCTCTACAAGGATATCCAGCAGGCATACGCTGATGCCGTCGCCGCCCTCAAAAAATACTACGCCAGCGCCAAGGCCGTGGAATCGTCGCAGGAGTCGTTCAGATACACGGAACAGAAATTCGACGTAGGAATGATAACACCAGTCGATTACAATGCGGCAAAGACGCAGCTTCTTAACTCACAGTCAGAAATGTCGCAGGCCAAGTATGAATATATTTTTAAAACCAAAGTACTCGATTTTTATAAGGGGCTGCCCCTCTCACTGAATAAATAATCTTAAATCAAGGCATAAAATGAAGAACAACAAAATACTGAAGATCCTCGTCCCGGTGGCAATACTTCTTATTGTCGTGGCTTTAATCGGGAAAAAGGCTGGCTGGTTCGGGAAAGCGGTAACCGTTAAAGTGGCAGTTGAAAATGCAGAGCGGCGGACAATAATTGAGACAATCACTGCAAACGGGAAGATCCAGCCTGAAATGGAAGTTTTGATCACACCAGATGTGTCGGGTGAAATAGTTGAGCTTACCGTACGTGAGGGTGACAATGTTGAGAAAGGCCGGCTGTTGCTCAGGATCAAGCCGGACGTATATATATCACAGCGCGACAGATCGCTTGCTTCAATAAGCCAGGCACGTGCAAGGCTCGCCCAGGCAGAAGCACAGTTCATCCAGGCCGAGCTGTCATATAACAGAACAAAACAGCTATATGAGGGACAGACAGTATCAAAGTCGGAATTCGAACAGGCAGAAGCCTCTTATGCAGTTGCAAAAGCCGAGGTTGATGCAGCGAGATTTTCAGTAACAAGCTCAGAGGCTTCACTGAAGGAAGCTAATGAGAATCTGGTTAAGACATCGATATACGCTCCTATGTCCGGAACAGTATCGATGCTTCTGGTCGAACTTGGTGAAAGGGTTGCCGGAACAGGCATGATGGCAGGTACGGAAATGTTAAGGATCGCCGACCTCTCCAGGATGGAAGCCCAGGTTGAAGTTAACGAAAATGATATCCCGAGAGTAAAACTGGGAGATACCGCCACTATCGAAATCGATGCCTATACCGATCATAAATTCAAGGGCATTGTGACCGAAATAGCAAATTCCGCAAAGACAACCGGAGTGTCAGCTGATCAGGTCACCAACTTTGATGTCAAAATACTTGTGCTTCCGGAATCTTATAAGGCACTTACAAATGAAAACAATCTGAACCCCCTGAGACCGGGTATGTCAGCCACTGTCGACATACAGACAGAGATCAGGGAAGGCATCATAACCGTACCTATTCAATCGGTAACCACCAGAACGGACACTACCAAAGTCGTTCAGAATATTTCAGATGAAGAAATCCGCACCCTTGTGTTCCTGACCGATGGCGAAAGGGCTCTGGCCAAAGACGTAAAAACGGGAATCCAGGATAACAGCTATATCGAAATCATCTCGGGGGTGTCAGAAGGCGACCGTGTTGTATCTGCCCCTTTCAGCGCCATAAGCAAGAAACTCTCCGACAGTACACTCGTCGAGATCGTCAAGAAAGATGACCTCTTTTCGCTCGATTAAACTTATTGAAGCATGGTGAGTTCAGTAATATGATAATATGTCTTGAGACTTCAACTGCCGTGTGCTCGGTAGCCCTTTGCGACAGCAATGGTCCGGTGGATCTGAGAGAGAGCTCCGGCGAGAAATCTCATGCCTCACTGCTTACTGTTTTCATCGGTGAGCTTCTCAGCGCAGCAGGACTAAAAGCCAACGATCTGGAAGCAGTGGCTGTAAGCAAGGGTCCCGGTTCATACACCGGCCTCCGGATAGGCGTTTCAACCGCTAAAGGAATAGCCTACGCAGCGTCACTTCCCCTGATAGGTGTCGGAACAACACTGTCGATGTTCCACGGCATTGACGACACGATGAGGAAAAAATACGGACTCGCCGGCAACTCACTTTTTATTCCCATGCTCGATGCCCGCCGGATGGAGGTCTATTACTCTATACTGGATGCGGAAGGCAGAACGGTGAAAGAGACCTCGGCTGAGATAATCGATGAACAATCGTTTACTGACATCCCAGGGGATATCCGTTTGCTTTTCTTCGGCGACGGGGCAGCCAAATGCCGTAATATAATCGGACGTGAAAATGTAGCATTTGCCGATGAGTTCATCATCTCGGCGGCCCATATGTACAAGCCTGCATTTAAATCACTTATGCAACAGAATTTTGAAGATATTGCCTATTTTGAGCCATTTTATCTCAAAGATTTCATAACTTCGCGTCCTAAAAAAAATATCCTTGGCAGGTAATTTGATTGTTATAATCAAAGTTTACTTAAAAAAGCATAATGAGGTATATTAAAGCTCTTTTTCTTGCCATCCTGTTGCCGGTGCTCCTATCCGGTCAGGAAAAGGCTTACCTGCCGGGGGAAAAGGTCAATTTTGAAATACATTACGGAGTTATCCAGGGAGGAGTGGTTTCGCTCGAGCTCAGTGCAGATACCTTCAGGGGCAAAGAGGTATTGCATTCTGTTCTCCTCGGAAAGACTACCGGTATGGCTGATGCGGTTTTCAGGGTAAAGGACATTTATGAAAGCTACTTCGAGCCGTCAACCGGTTTACCCGTTTTCTCAATAAGAAACATCAGGGAAGGCCGTTATACAAAATATAACGAAGTGATCTTTGACCATTACAGCAGGCCCGACTCGGCGATTCTGACCAGCGACCTTACAGGCGTGCATGTAACTGAAAAAGGAATACACGATATTCTTTCCTGTTTCTATTTCATGCGCGATAACCATTTCCCGTACCACGAAAAGTTAAAAAAGGGAGACGTTATCACAATCAATACCTGGTTCACCGATGAGTACTACCCGGTTATTATGAGATACCAGGGAACTGAGGAGATCAAGACGAAAATAGGCAGAGTCAAATGCCTGAAGTTTAATCCGGTGACCGAGGTCGGAAGACTCTTTAAAACACAGGATGATGTTACATTCTGGTTCACCGCCGACAGAAACCACCTTCCTGTCAGAATAAGGTTCAATATATTTGTCGGAGCATTTGTTGCTGAAATTGTGAAATACGAAGGATTGAAATATCCGCTTGAAATAAGAGGAAAAGATAATAACCATTAATAGATACTTAGAAATTTTTATGGCTACTACTGCAGACTTCAGAAACGGACTGGTAATAGAGTACAATGGGGAACTTCACACCATAGTGCAGTTCCAGCACGTCAAACCCGGAAAGGGTCCGGCTTTCGTAAGAACAAAACTCAAAAACATGAAGACAGGGAGGGTTCTTGATAACACATTTTCATCAGGAACGAAGGTAAACGTGGCCAGGGTCGAGAGACGCCCCTACCAGTATCTCTACCGCGATGAAATCGGCTACTATTTCATGCACCTCGAGACATTCGAACAGATACATGTTCCTGAGGAACTGATCGACGGCCATGAATTCCTTAAGGAAGGGGAGAATGTAGAGGTTGTTTACCATACCGACACCGATACCGTTCTGTCAGTCGATGTCCCCCAGTTCGTTATAGTGGAAGTTACCTATACCGAACCCGGTCTGCGGGGCGATACGGCAACAAACACCTTCAAGCAGGCAACAATTGAGACAGGAGGTACAGTTATGGTTCCCCTCTTTGTCAGTACCGGCGACAGGATCAAGATAGATACCTCGAGCAGGACCTACATTGAAAGGGCCAAATCGTAAATTCATGGGAAAGAAAAAGGCTTCGGTTAACAGATTGCAGGTTTCCAGATTCAAGCTGGATTCACTTCTCGACATAACACTGTCGATAAATGCAAATCTGCCGACCGAAGAACTTTTATCAAAATATGACTCGATTCTCAGAAACAACCTGGGAATAGGAAAAATAATAATCTTCAAACATTCAGTTGGCTGGGAATGCATTTTCAACGCCGGATTCCCAGCGGAGTTCGAAACCGGTATCGACGTGGAATCGCAGCTCCTGAAATTCACCGAAACGGAGATCAGGAATGAGAACCTCGGCATCGAGGGCGCTGAAATTCTTATCCCCGTTTACAACAACAACCTGCCGCTCGCCTTTATCCTTATAGGCGACATCGAGGAAGACCGCGAAGGGATGAGCCCTGTGATAAGCCATCTCAATTTCATTCAGACGATCTCCCGGATAATCATTGTCGCTATCGAAAACATAAGGCTGTTCAGGGAAAGCCTCAGGCAGGAAGCACTTAAGAAAGAGCTCGAACTGGCAGCAAAAATGCAGCAAAAGCTGATCCCCGACAACAAGTCAATGCCTTTAAACGACAATTTCAGGGTCACCGGTTTCTATTTCCCGCATTACGAAGTCGGAGGCGATTATTACGACTGCCTCAGGCTCTCTCCTGCCAGAACCGGATTCTGCATTGCCGATGTCTCAGGAAAAGGAATAGCAGCAGCACTACTGATGTCGAATTTCCAGGCAGGCCTCAGGGCCCTTTTTACCCATGATATTGAACTTGAGATGCTGGTCCACAAGCTGAATGACCTTATCTGGACCAATGCAGAAGGAGATAAGTTCATCACCTTTTTCCTGGCCCGCTATGACCACACCACCGGCAATCTGGAATACCTTAATGCAGGTCATAACCCTCCTGTTCTTTTCAACAACGAAACACAACAGGTTCTGCATCTTCATTCCCAATGCGTCGGTATCGGGATGATAGACGAGATACCTCCGGTCAGTCATGCTGTTTTAAATATTGCTGAAAATTCTAAGATAGTTTGCTACACCGACGGGCTTTCAGACCTGAAGGGAGACGACGGGAAAGAAATACTCACCTCCGAAATAGTGAAGCACATTGCAAACAGAGAACCTGTTGAAGGCAACATCAGGGAGATGCTTCTGAAACTCGGTATACCGGATAACAACCCGGACCTGTTCGATGATGTGTCGATAATTGCCGCCGATTTTATCAGGTAGCAGTAGCCCCTCCCGAACCCCCCTGCCCCCCTAAAGGGGGGGGTTGGTCAGCTTACCCTTAAGAGGTAATAATTCTTCTTCCCCTTCTGTACAAGCAGGTATTTATTATTGAGAAGCATATCGGTGCCGATGACCATATCAGGATTATCGATCCTTACCTTGTTGATACTCATTCCGCCTCCCTGTACAAGCCTCCTCAGTTCGCCCTTTGATGCAAACACCGCCGAGTGTTCGGCACATAAATCTGCCGCACTCACTCCCCTGCCGATAACTTCCATGCTGATGTCAAACACCGGCACTCCCTCGAAAACCGACAGGAAGGTGCTTTCATTCATTCTTTTCAGCGATTCGGTGGTTCCTTTCCCGAAGAGTATCTGTGATGCCTCAACGGCAGCCTCATAATCCTCGCGCGAATGCACCATCACGGTCATCTCTTCAGCCAGGCGCTTCTGAAGAATCCTCTCATGGGGCGCCAGCTTGTGGGCCACCGAAAGCTCCTCAATGACGGTCCTTTCGAGGAGGGTGAATATCTTTATGTATTTCGCGGCATCTTCATCCGATACGTTTAGCCAGAACTGGTAAAAATGGTAAGGTGAGGTCTTTTCCGGGTCGAGCCATACATTTCCCGACTCGGTCTTTCCGAATTTGGCACCATCCGATTTGGTGATAAGCGGACAGGTCATTGCAAAAGCTTCTCCCCCGGTTTTTCTCCTTATCAGTTCGGTGCCCGTTACTATGTTTCCCCACTGATCTGATCCGCCCATCTGGAGCTTGCAGCCCAGTTCATTATAGAGATGAAGGAAATCGGTGCCCTGGACAAGCTGATACGAAAACTCGGTGAATGACATCCCCTCCTTTGCATCGGCTCCGAGCCTTTTCTTCACCGAATCCTTTGACATCATGTAATTCACCGTTATATGCTTGCCAATCTCCCTTATAAAACCAAGGAATGAATATTCCTTCATCCAGTCGTAGTTGTTCACCATGATGGCGCGGTTCTTACGCTCAGGTGAAAAATCAAGAAACCGTGACAGCTGTGTTCTGATGCATTCCTGGTTTCTCCGGAGAGTCTCCTCATCCAGGAAATTCCTTTCTTCCGACTTGCCCGAGGGATCTCCGATCATACCTGTCGCGCCGCCGACAAGAGCTATCGGAACATGTCCCGAACGCTGGAAATGAACAAGCAGCATCACCTGCACCATATGTCCGATATGCAGTGAGTCGGC
>JAFGXK010000299.1 GCA_016936695.1 Bacteroidales bacterium
AACCAGCAACCAGTAACCAGTAACAAGTAACCATAAACAATCAATCCATGAACCAATTTTTTGCTGAATTTTTCGGAACAGCCATGATCCTTGTCTTTGGATGCGGCGTGGTGGCAAACGTTCTTCTCAACAAGACAAAAGGGAATAATAGCGGCTGGATAGTAATAACCTTCGGGTGGGCCGTCGGTGTTTTCACAGGAGTACTGATATCAGCTTCCGTCAGCGGGGCTCATCTGAATCCGGCAGTCACACTTGCACTCGCTATTGCCCATAAATTCTCATGGGCAAAAGTGCCTTTGTACATACTTGCCCAGGTTCTTGGAGCAATGTTCGGAGCAGGACTGACCTGGCTGGCATACAAAAAGCATTTTGATGCCACCGAGGATGCTGATTCAAAACTCGCTATATTCAGTACCATGCCTAACATAAGAAGCTACTGGTATAATATGCTCACCGAGATAATCGGCACCTATGTTCTTGCCCTGGCAGTCCTTTACATGGCCGAGCCGGAAGTCGGCCTGGGCGCCCTTAATGCACTTCCGGTGGCTCTGGTTGTTCTGGGTATAGGATTGTCGCTGGGAGGGCCCACAGGCTATGCCATAAATCCGGCTCGTGACTTTGGTCCCAGAATAATGCATTTTCTGCTTCCCATTCATGGCAAAAGGAACAGCGACTGGAAATATTCATGGGTTCCGATAGCCGGTCCGATGATCGGCGCTGCTCTAGCAGCCGGGATGTTCCTTGTCTTTGGCGGTCAGTGATTGAAGCCGGGTAAAATATTACCGGATTTCGAACAATCCGCATGAAACCTTTGTTATACAACTAAGCTTTTTTTATCCACTTAAAATTTACGACTATGAAAAAATCTTTGCTCCTGGTTGCCGGTGCAATTTTCTTTTTTGCACAGTTGACAGGTCAGGAATCCACCTTTCTGAAAGGTGACAAGGTCCTGAATGTCGGGCTTGGTCTTGGGTCCACTTTGTATTCCGGAACCTACTACCAGAGTCAGATCCCTCCGTTATCGGGTTCGCTCGAGTTCGGTGTTGCTGATGAGATTATAGACAAGGGAGTCATCGGAGTCGGCCCTTACCTTGGATACTCATCCTATAAATATGAATACAGCAGCTGGGGATGGAAGTATTCCAATATTATAATCGGAATAAGAGGTAATTTCCATTATCCGCTGGTGGATAAGCTTGATACCTATACGGGGCTACTGCTTGGATACAATATTGCTTCTTCAAAGGAATTTGGTGATGCAATACCGGGATATGATTATTCCTATTCGGCAGGTGGTGTAGCATATTCGTGGTTTGTAGGGGGAAGGTATTGGTTCAAGGAGAGTCTTGCTGCCATGCTTGAGCTTGGATATGGGATTTCTTACCTGAATATCGGTATTGCAGCCAAGTTCTAGGCTTAATCCTTTATTAGTCCGGAATAATATTGACAGTTTGCCCATTCAGCAAACTGTTTTTTTGTTTTACCTTAATCAGGATTCTTGTAATTTTGGGGTAAAATCGGTTTCCATGAAAAGAATCATAATTGTATCAGCGGTATTTGTTTTCTCTTTTGTCAGTCTGGCCGGCCAGCAGCCGGTGTTTGTAAAAGGGAGCAAGGTTTTCAATGCAGGACTTGGGGTTGGCACCACGGTTTTTTCGAGCACCTATAACAGGATGGTCATACCTCCCCTGTCAGCTTCGCTCGAGATAGGGGTGACCGATCATATTCTTGAAAAAGGTTCGGTTGGTGTCGGGCCATACCTGGCATTTCTTTCTTACAAATGGCAATTCTCATATTACAGGGCGCAGTACACGAACACCATAATAGGAGTAAGAGGCAATTTTCATTATCCCCTGGTGGAAAAGCTTGATACATATTCAGGCCTTTTGCTTGGCTATGATGTTGTAAATGTTAAGGAAACAGGCGATCCTTACGATGATTATGAAGATTCTGCCAGTCATATTGCCTGGGCCTGGTTTGTTGGGGGGCGTTATTATTTCCGCGAGAATATGGCAGCAATGGCGGAGATCGGATATGGTGTAGCCTACCTCAATCTGGGGATGGCATTCAGTTTCTGATGGTCTTAGTTGAAGGGTTGGTATAATAAAGAAAGCCAGCACCCCGTTTTATCAGCATTAATCAATTATGTTAGTCAAATACAATTTCCAGAGCAGGAAAGTGCGAATGGGTGCTGGCCGAGATCAAATTTAGGGATAGATGTCTTAATGATTAAGTCAATTAAATAACAATTAAACAAAGTTATTAACAATTGGACTGGTCATTAAGGTCGTGCAAGGTCCAGATCATGCCGGTCACTTGCAATGAAAAACGGCTGATAGCTAATGCTCAAACTCACGAATATTTATCGTAAAACGATATCCGGCTTATCGTTTTACAACAATTATTTTACCTGAAACGATATGTTTTTGTGGGTCTTTATTGTTTTAGACCTGTACGACTTGCATTACCTGCACAACTTTCTTCTGCAAGAGGATCCTGAAACTGGAGGGACTTCAATATTGTTAAAAAACTACTGCCAGTCGCAGACGAAGCTTGTGGCTTCCTGCTTCTGTTGTTCTTTCTTCAGTTGTTCTTTTTCCTTGATCTGGCTCTGAATCCTCAGATAGTGTTCTTTGAGCCTTCTGGCGTTTTCCTCAAGTTGTTTTTCCAGGCTAAGCTTGTAGGGGCTTATCCTGACTCCTTTGTACAATTCCTGTGTTTCCATAGTTGCCAGTTTTACTTTATGGTACCTAATCCATAAGCAGGTGACACATATTAAACGTATAACCTGACAAAATATTCTAAAACCACAGCAATTTTATTGATTGCTGCAGCCTCCTCAGTTCCTCAAAGAAGGCCAGCACCCCGTTTGTTTAGTTGTTAATCAGTATTTTATTGTGCTAAATTCCAGAATTGGAAAGGTGAAAAGTGCTGGCCAATATCAAAGTTAAGAAAAATTGGAGAAATAGAGTCCATTGTTTAAGTAATAATACTCATCAAGTTATGAACAGTATTTTACAAATAAGAGGGTTGCTCTGCCGGTTGTGATGGTCGTGCAATCGTGCGGTCATGCAGTCGTGCGGTCATGCGGTCGTGTCATCTTCGCATATCTGGCAGAACCTGCAGAACTGTCATAAACTAATAAACTGCAATGGAATACTACCTTTTCCTGAAGATAAGGTTAAGCAGGAATAATATCATAATTGCACCGATAGCTCCGGTTAGTATTGCAGCTATCCAGCCCGTCCCCAGGCTTAAACCAAGTTTGCCAAGAAGCCAGTAACCCAGAAAGCTTCCTGCGATACCCACAATGATGTTGCCAATAAGGCCAAGGCCACTGCCTTTGTAGAGCACGCTTCCAAGCCAGCCGGCTAAAGCGCCAATCAGAAGAGTTACTAATATTTCCATTTTAAATCGTATTGATGAGAAATTATGAGTATCACAATTTAGAAAATATTATGTTATGAAACAACCTTGAAACCTGTAAAAACATGACTTGTGAAATACACAATATAATAAATACTATTTTATTTCTTTGTGTAACTTGGCGCCTTAGCGTCTTTGTGGCAAAAAATGCCATTAAGGCACTAAGGCGCTAAGATTCACATAGTAATTAAATTAAAAATTACATACTGATGAAAAAATCAGATTCAAAATCCGGATTATTACTGACAGTGATGCTGATGATCTTGCTTCTGGCATTTTTCCAGGCATTGAAAGCTGAACCGAAGCCGAAGGAAAGAAACATACTCGCAGCTGAAGCCAAAGCCATTGGGCTGTCAGGGGCCATTATAAACGATAACACATGGAACAAGCTTCCGGGGTATAAGGACCGGCAGTTCTGGGAAGGACTTTCCGGCAGCATCAGGCAGGAGTATATAAAAAATGCCGAGGCTTATCTCAATTATGACTGGCCCGTTGTGAAAGCAACCGATTATCTCGAATTCATTCGTTCAGGCGACCGGCGGCAGAGCGTTTACTCTGCCTGCAGCAATGCCCTCATTTCCCTTGTAATGGGTGAGCTTGTTGAAGGCAAAGGCCGGTTTATTGACCAGATAGTAAATGCAGTTTGGTATTACAGCGAGCAGACATGGTGGGGCTGGTCGGCTCACCTTGGCGCCCAGAAGGCAGGGTCGGGTCTGCCGGATGCAAATGAACCTTATGTGGATCTGGGAGTAGGGGAGGTGACAAGCAACCTGTCGATGACCTGGTACTTGTTCAAGGACGAATTCGACAGGATTCACCCTCTTATTTCACAAAGGCTGAAGCAGGAAATAGAACAGAAGGCGCTCGATCCGTATTTTAACAGGGATGACTGGGGATACATGGGTTTCAGAGGAGGCCGTCCGAACAACTGGAACCCATGGATAAACTACAACATGCTTACCGGTTACCTTCTGATGGAAACAGATCCTGTAAGAAAAACAGCACAGGTGAACAAGATCCTGAATTCGCTGGATAAGTTCCTGAACGGCTATTCCGACGACGGGGGCTGCGACGAGGGTCCTTCCTACTGGGGGGCCGCAGGGGCACTTTTATATGAGTGCCTCGAGATAATGAAGAATGTAACTGAAGGTAAATTCGATGTGTTTGACCATCCTCTGATACAGAATATGGGGAATTACTTTTATAAGGTAAACATTCATGCGCCTTACTTCATAAATTTTGCCGATGCCGATGCTACTACCGGCGGTAATCCATCGGTAGTTTACAGATATGGCAAGGCAATAAGCGATCCTGTGATGCAGGAGTTCGGAGCTTATCTTGCAGAACTCGGTAACTGGGGAGAAAAAGCAATGTCGGGGAGGATCTTTGATCAGGTTAGGAATCTCGGTCTGATCAGCGAAATCAGGACTACCGAGGCAAAAGAAGCCCTGGTAGCAGGTTTCTGGTTCCCCGATACTGAGGTTGCTGGTGCAAGAGACAGGGAAGGAAGCTTTTCCGGTTTCTTCTTTGGTGCAAAAGGAGGCTTCAACGCCGAGAGCCACAATCACAATGATGTCGGCTCCTGCCTGATGTATTTCGACGGCAAGCCATGTCTTATCGACCTTGGAAGGGAAGAATATGTGGCGAAGACATTCGGCCCGCGGCGATATGAAATATGGACGATGCAATCGGGATATCATAATCTTCCTGTAATAAACGGGACCGATCAGAAGGATGGAGAAGCGTTTAAAGCCAGGAATTCTTCCTTTACATACAATGCCAGGTCAGCCGCCTTTACAACCGACATAGCCGGCGCTTATCCTGAAAGTGCAAAGGTACTTAGCTGGGTCAGGACCTATACGTTAAACAGGGGCAGGAGCTTCGTGATAAGCGATAAGTACGAACTGAAGGAAGTGACCGGAGCTTCCACAACCTCGAACCTGATGACTTACTGCAAGGTCACCCGGGTTAAGCCCGGATTGCTTAAATTTGAAGGTGACGGATTTATTTTGAATATGACATACAATCAAAGAATATTAACCCCTGAAATCGAGTACATAGAGATTACTGACCGGACACTGAAGAGATACTGGCCCAACGGAGTAACAAGGGTTAAACTGAAGTTGAATAATCCGGGTTTGAAAGGGAGTATGAGCGTTGTTTTTACAAAGGGATGAAAAAGACTCTTTCCGGAAGAGTCAACACCCCGAAACTAAGTGATTTCCAAACCGTAAAAATCAATGCAATTCAGTCCGAGGATTTTTTGCCGTACTTCATCCTGCATTCCTGATATGTAGTCTTCAACGATATTAATCACTTCCCGGTATTCCCTGCTGACAAGGCATACCGGCCAGTCGCTGCCTATCATCAGACGACCGGGTCCGAAGGCATTGAAGACAACATCGAGATATGGACGGAAATCTTCGGAAGAGTGGTTAAGCCAGTCCGCTTCCGTCACCATACCGGAAAGCTTGCACCACACATTTTTATTCTCAGAAAGCATCACGATATCGTCTTTCCAGGGATCTGTCACCCTGTCCTTAATAAGCGGTTTGGCGATATGATCAACAACGAACTTCTGTTCAGGGAACATTGAAACCACGAGCTGGGCAACCGGCAGATGCTTCGGAAAAAGAAGGAGGTCGTAAGTCAGATTGTATTCTTTTAAAATACTGATCCCTTTAAGGAAGTCATCATGAAGCATGAAGTTATCTTCAGGCTCGTCATGAACAACGTGGCGCACCCCGATGAATTTTTCTGATCTGCTGAATTCATCGAGTTGCTTTCTCAAATCACTTTCCGAACGCAGGTCAACCCATCCTACCACACCTTTTATGAGATGGTGGTTTTCGGCGAGGCTTAAAAGCCAGCGTGTTTCCTCCGGGGTTTGCCTGGCCTGAACAGCTACCGATCCGGCGAACCCGGCTTCAAGTAATCCGGGTTCAAGATCGTCCGCAAGCCAGTCGCGTTTCAGGATCTTCATCCGATCGTTGATCCAGCCATAATCACTTGCATTATATTTCCAGAAATGCTGGTGAGAATCAATCTTCACTGTTTGAATTTTAACAGTATCTTCAGATGCTTATGGGGTTCCTCTTCAAGCATTTCAAATGCCTTCTGGGTTTCGGAAGGATGCATGATGTCGGTAACAATGGCATCAGGTTTAAGGATTCCCCTGTTCATGTTGTCAATCGTTTCTGCAAATTCGCCGTGTGAAACCCGTGAAGTCATTATTATGCCTTCTTTCCAGATCAGTTCTTTCATAACTATTGGTGACGGCTCTGATGACAGACCAAGAACGCAGACGGTACCTCCGCCCCTTATTGACTGGATGCATCCTCTTACAGGATTTACCACACCCGGCAGATCTAAGGTGTGACCTACAGCTTCAAAGGCAATATCAACACCTTCACCGTCTGTAAGCTCTTTTACTTTGTCGACGGCATTCTCTTTAGCAGCATTGATTATATGAATATCGCTGTAGGCATTTTTTGCAATGGCAAGCCTTTCATCAAGAATATCGACCATTATCACGGTATTCTGTGTTTTGGTTCTCAACGCCTGAAGAATGCTCTGTCCAACCTTACCTGTACCCCAAATCACTACCCGGTCGCCCTCCTTTACCTTAGCCCTTTTGCAGGCATGAAATCCGATCGAGAGAACTTCGACCAGGGCAGCATGTTCATCGGGGATGTTATCCGTTACTTTATAAAGCATATTCTCAGGTACTTTCATATACTCGCTGAAACCGCCGTCGAGATCAATGCCGACCAGCTTAAGCGTTGTACAGGCGGGGTAATGATGTCTTAGGCAGGCAGGACAATGACCGCACCAGATTATAGGATCAACTGCAACCCTGTCGCCGGTTTTGTGATTTTTAACATCGGGTCCGGTTTCAACAATCGTGCCGGCAAACTCATGTCCCTGTATCAGAGGCAGTGTAGTACGTGGATGAAATTCTCCCATAAAAACATGCTGATCACTCCCGCAGATGCAGGCATAGCTGACTTTGATCAGAACTTCATTACCGCTGATCTCAGGAATATCAGCCTGTTTCCACTCGACTTTCCTGTATTGAGTCAGAACAGCCGCATTCATCTTTTTCATATTTCCGATATTTATTTTACTGTTGAGGTTTTCAAAGGTAAGGATAATCCCTGTCAATAAGGTTGTTCTCAACCATCTCCTTCCAGAAGTCCCCCGGAATTTCACATTCAACCGATTCAACATTTTTTTTAATACGATCGGGAATGGATGTATTGAGGGAGACACTTATAACTCCGGGAGGGGTTAGCGCAAATTGGACACATGCGTTTGCCGGAACCACCCCGTGTTTTTTGCACAAAGAAAAAAACCTGTCTCTCCATTGAAATTTCGCCCTGTTTTCGACGGAATCCGGTTTGATCCTTACATAGTCGAAGTATTCACCGCCAGTCAGGAAACCGGCGTGAAAAACAGCTGAGTTTATAATTGCAGTTCCTTTTTCCTTAAGCCTTTCCATGAAATCAAGCAGGTCTTTCGGGTGCCTGTAGATAGTCATGCTGTTGGCAAACATCACCCAGTCGAGATCAACCTTGTCCGCTATCATTCTGATTGTAAGCCAGTTCTTGGCCCCGACTCCTATAGCTTTTGCCTTTCCCTCCGATTTCAGCACTGACAAAGCCTTGTATGCATCAAGGATATTTCTGAAGCGCTTATCAAATTCGTTATCATTTCCGGCTGCGGCAAGGTATTCATCCGGATCGTGGACTGACAGCATCTGAGGCTTATATGTCCCCCCGAGCAGTGCGTTTCCCTGTTCCATGCATTCCACGATCCCGTTGAAGCTGATACTCTGCCTGGCATCATGATTTATACCGATCCAGACACCTTTCTCAAACAGGGGTTCCGGACCCGTAAGAGGTGTGCGGAGCCAGCCCAGCTTATTACTGATGAGAATATCCTCTGCGGGCACTTTCAGTTTTCCCAGTATCTCGCCTAGTTTTTCGAGAGCCAGCCCGGCGCCGTATTTGCCGGCACTGTCGAAGACAACCGGTTTCGGAATGTGAGTAAGGCATTCCCTGACAATGGCGGTAAGGGTTTCATCGCTTAGAGCAGAATACAGATTTCCGAATGCGCTGGTGCCGAATATTATCGGGGGCAGCCTGATGCCGGTCTTGCCAGCAGGTGTGTGTTCCATTTAAATTCTTTGAATGCAAGATAAAAATTCTTTAGGAAATTGTGATTTTGAATTATGTGCATGTCGGAAACAACTTCCGCATTTGTGCCGTTTTGGCATGTCAGTTCCGGTTTGGCACAATAAATGCTGAAACTTAATACGGGTTGAATAATTAAAAACAGAGAAATGAAAAGATTGTTATTTATGTTGGTTCTTGTCTCCGTTGGGTTATCAGCATATTCTCAATCCAGGGGAAAGATGATGCCCGTAACCACATCATCAAAGAAAGCTTTATCGTTGTATAATCAGGCTGTTAGGTATTATGATGCCGTAAATATCGACAAGGCTGTCGAAACTTTTAATGATGCTTTGGGGGAGGATCCCGATCTTTTCATGGCAAACTATCAGCTGGCACTTTACTACCTGATGAACGAGTCGCCTGACAATTTCAGGAGATATTCAAACACAGCCATTAACTGTAAGGCAAGGCTGAGCGAAGGTGAGGAACTGCTGAAAGAAGCTCTGGTAAGGCTGAGGAATGGATCGGTGGATGTCACCGACCTTGGCAGGAAGCTGGTGGATATGTATCCCGGCGATCCGGCTTCATACAACCATCTCATTTCTTTTCAGTCAATTAGCGGCGAGATAGAGGAGATGGTAGAGACCATTCTTAAAGCAATATCCGTGTCGGGTGATCCTGCTCCGTTCTACAACCAGCTTGGTTATGCTTACCTGAATCTGAAACAGGAAGAGAAGGCTGAAGAGGCGTTTGACAAGTACATCGGGCTTGATCCGAAGAATCCGAATGTATATGATTCAAAAGGCGATTATTTCATGTATGTGAAGCAATACGACAAGGCTTATGAATCGTACATGAAGGCACATTCGATCGATCCCTCCTTCAGCGAGGAAAAAGCCCGGATGGCCCAGCAGCTTTATGAGCAGGAGAAGGGGCGGAGGCTGCAGGTAATTCCGATGTAAGGAAGACGGAAGACAGAAGACAGAAGACCGAAGACATACGCCTCAATGACTATGCCTCATAAACCTGCCGATGTTGCGGACGAGGACCATTTCCACCAGTCGGGGAAACAGGGGCTGAATAAAAGCTGTCAGTTTGCCGAGAGGTGAGAGCACCGTTATAAACCTTCTCTTTTCAACGCTGCGCACCACCGCTTCCGCAACCGATCTCTGGCCCATTACACCCCTTCCTGTACGCTTACTGATGGGTATCCTGGAGCCATCGGCCGAGATGGTCTCCTTCCCCGGATCGTTTTCGGTATAGCCGACATACACCAGTCCGACATGCAGTCCCGAATCCCTTTCCTCTATCCTTACCGATTCGGCCAGTGCCCTGAGCGACATCTTCGCGGCGCTGTACACTGACTGGTAGGGAAGACCCCTTATTCCCGAGACACTTGAAATGAACACCAGACTGCCCTTTGAATTACGCAGATGCCTTATCGCCGGGATAGTGACATTTGCAGCTGTGAATACATTGGCCTCAAAAATGGTCCTGAATATCGCAGGATCAAGATCAGCCAGGTTTCCCCGCATCGACAGACCTGCGTTGTTTATGAGGATGTCTATGGTACCGAAAGCCTTTATCGCTTCGTCAGAAAGATATTTGCCTCCTTCGGTTGTCGAGATGTCGCAACAAACACTCGTTACATCAGGGGTGATCTGCCTGATATCAACTTCAGCCATTCTGAGGCGCTCTTCGTTCCGGCCGCTGATAACGACCTTTGCTCCTCTGTGAGCGAGCTCGGTTGCAATAGCTTTTCCGATACCGCGTGCTGAACCTGTTATAACGGCGACTTTCCCGTTAAGAGGCGATCCGTTTTTTAGCAGTTTGGTCATGTTGGTAAGAGGACAGAACAAAGTTTTCTTTATCTTAAGAATCGAAGGGCGCAATCGTGACTGCTTTTTTCTGAGCCGTGAGCGCCAGCCAGGTGGCAAGGAAGCAATGCTCCTGCGACATGGCTGTTTCGGTTCGGTTAACAACGTCGTCGACCAGTTGTTCTCCGTAGGGCATGTAAACCTGTGAACAATCAAAGTATTTGGTTTCCTTATGGTTAACAAGAAACAGGTGATTGCCGCCCTTTCTGCCTGCTATGTCAATGTATTTCCGCATTTCTAGGTAGCCGTCGGTTCCAAGGATGAAGGTTCTGCCGTCGCCCCATGTTGCGAGCCCGTTGGGAGTGAACCAGTCGATCCGGATATAGCCCGAAGCCTTTGGACTTCTGACTATCATATCTCCGAAATCCTGATAGTCCGGGTACTTTGTTGTGTTGAAGTTGCCGATCTGTGAAAGGGCCACTTCGGCCTTTGAAGATCCGGTATAAAATAGGAACTGGTCGCACTGGTGAGATCCGATGTCGCAAAGTATTCCTCCTGCCTTTCCGGGTACAAAGAACCAGTCGGGTCGTGTTGACGGGTTCATTCTGTGAGGGCCGAGGCCGATAGTCTGGACCACCTTGCCGATCGCACCCTCGCGGATAAGTTCTCCGGCTTTTACCGATGCCGGGTTACCGAGACGTTCGCTGTACATGATCGAATAGATACGGTTTGTCTGTTTCTGTATTTTCTTAACCTCCTTGTACTGGCTCAGAGTGACAATTCCGGGTTTATCGGCCATAAAATCCTTGCCTGCTTTCATCACCCTGACCCCGAGCGGAGCCCGGTCGACGGGGATCGATGCGCTGGCAATAAGCTTAACAGAGTTATCTCCGAGGATCTCCTCCTCGCTGCGGGCAACTTTCGTATCGGGATAGCGCTTTGTGAATCCTGCAAGCAATTCCGGTTCTTTCGCATAGACTGAAACCAGTTTGCC
>JAFGXK010000300.1 GCA_016936695.1 Bacteroidales bacterium
TATTGAGAACTTCTCTGTAATCTGAAGTACTTTTGATGTGCTTATTCCGACATTACAAATGTTGAACTCCCCGTCAGAAGTGTGCCATCCGTCGCCGGCTCCGGCAAACAGACCAAGGTTACTGAAAGCATAACCAACCTGAAAGTACTTATCCCCTCCTGCAGAAGCAATACCACCTGCTTCATTGAAAATATAGTTGGCACTCAGTGAAAACCCTCCTTTTGAAAATCCTCCATTTAATTCCAGTGCGTGACTGCCAATTGCTTCCGACGTTTCGAACAACTGCAGATCAGGCAGGTAATAGTCGGTCAAACCGAGACTCAGTCCAAACGGAAAGGAATAAGAAATATATGGATCAGCTTCAGAATAACCATTTGCATCGAAAGAACCCCAAACACCCACTGTCAATCCTCCATCAGAGAATTTTACCGAAGGTTGGAATGCAGGGCCTGTTCCAAGTTTTGATCCTCTCCAGATGTAATTACTGAACAGATCGGCGTTAACGCTGAATTTTGAATTCTGCTCTTCCTGTGCCCTGACCTGTAACGGTAAAAAATTAATTAATACAACAAGCACCCATCCTGCAATTGAACACTTCAGATTTTTCATGATTAATTTTTTTAGGTTCATAATAAAATTTCACCGCAAAAATATATTAATATTTATTATACCCCCTATTTATTATACATTTTTCCATATTATATATCTTTTTTATTATTTATACCCCATTTTTTATAGGGGTCTATTTGTTTTTTATATTCTTTTTTTGCCTTACCCCCCCTTTTTTCTATGAGGTACGATAAATAAAAAAAGGCTGACATTTCTGTCAGCCCTCTGCTTATTATGATTCATTTACTATTACTATACTGTTTTCAGAACATCCCATACAAAGGCTCTTATCCCTACTTCTTCACTTATTGAATCAATTTTCTTCACCACGGCGAGAACAGGATCCACTTTTTCATCGTCGACTATCATAAGAAGGCTTTTGTTGATCTCGGGCCAGGCATGGGTCGCAAGGTGCGGAACCCCTGAGACGGTTCCTCTTCCCTGAACGTTTTCCCACAATGAATAACCTCTTATCCCCAGTTTTTCCATCAGGTACTCCACTCTTTCGGTGTGAGCCTGGTTATATATTATCATTATAGCTTTCATTAAATTCTATTTTTTTATTTTGTTGTAAATCAACCGATCCGCGTTATCTGGCATTATTGTTTTTTTCCTCAAGGAAATCCATTTCGGAATAAAGTGCCAGGTGTCTGTTCCTTTCTCCCTTTCTGGCAAAAAGGACATAGATCACGGGTACCACGACAAGGGTAACAAGCGTTGAAAAGACAAGTCCTCCGATAACTGCTATACCCATTGGTTTCCAGAGTTCCGAACCCGAGCCCGTGCTTAAAGCAAGGGGCATCATTCCCAGAATGGTGGTTGCAGAGGTCATCAGAACCGGTCTGAGCCTCGATCTTCCCGAGAATTCAACAGCCTCATACAGTTCATGTCCCCTTTCCCTCATAAGGTTGATAAAGTCAACCAGCACGATCGAGTTCTTCACAACGATACCGATAAGCATTACAGCCCCGATTGCCGAGATAACGCTGAGCGTGGTGCTGGTCAGGAAGAGGGCTATTGCCACACCCGAGAATGCAAACGGGATGGCGATCATGATTATAATGGGCATCTTGAGCGACTCGAACTGTGATGCCATTACCAGGTAAACCAGGATCAGACTCACCATTATCAGAAATGCAATATCCATAAATGCTTCCATCTGTTCCTCAATTGCTCCTGAAATCTGAACCATAACACCGTAGGGTACATTGGTCTCATCAATAATCTTTTGAATCTCGGTCTGAAGTACTGTAAGCGATTCCTTGTAAGGTGTGAATGAAACCATCACTATCCTTTCCCTCCTTTGCCTCTGAATGCTTGGCGGGGCCCAGTATTCCTTGATCTGTGCAATCTCTGCAAGTCTTATGACCTGTCCGGCCGGGTTGGTGATCCCTATATTCTCGATATCAGTCAGCGTCTGCCTGGCTTTCTCCTCAAACCGGACCACCACATCGTATTCGTCGCCCGCCTGCCTGAGTCTGGTGGCAGTCATACCGCCAACTCTGTTCCTGATTGCCATTGAAACGGTTGCCGTGTTGAGTCCGTTGGTAATCATCTTGCTCTGATCAAGAATGATCTGAAGTTCAGGTTTTGATTTATCCCTGCTGATCGTCACATCCTTGGCTCCCGGGAGTTTCCTGATCCTGGCCGCAATTTCCTCGGCAACAATATTGGTTTCGGAGATATTATAACCATATATTTCAACATCGACAGTGTTGCCCCCAAAGGAGCCCATATCCTCAGAAGTACTTATTGTAAAGTCTGTTATCTCAGGGATTCCGGACAGATCGAGCCTCATCTCATCCGCTAAATCGGTAACACTTCTTTCCCTCTCATCCGGATCCACAAGACTGAGCGTATAGGTAATAACATGAGTGCCTCCGGCTCCGAACATTGATGAAAAGCCTCCTTCCTCATCGACCCCGGTCGATGACGACAACAACTCAATCTCCGGGTACTTGGCCTGAAGGATCTTGTCGATCTTGTCGGTTGTCTTCAATGTTTCATCTACCCTTGTGCCTGTCTGCAATTCCACTGTCATTGTAATCTGCGACTGGTCTGCCTGCGGGAAGAACTCGGTATCAATAAACATGAACAGAAGCATGGATCCGGCGAAAACGATGATTGCGGCAATAACAGTAAACCTCTTGTGATGAAGAACCCAGTGGATGGTTCGTCCATAAAAACCATCGAAGGTGTCGAGCCACTTGCGAATGCTCCCGTCATAGGTCCAGAAAGGTGCGTTCTGCCGTATCGGATACCATTTGAGCAACAGGGCGCTCATTGTAGGCGTCAGTGTGATTGCCGCAACCACTGATGTCAGGATGGTGATGGTAACGAGCATACCAAGCTGTTTGAAAAGCACACCTGTTAATCCGGTTACAAATGTAAGCGGGAAGAAAACGGCCACCACAGTAAGTGTTGATACTATAACAGCCAGCCACACCTCATTGGTCGCATAGATGGCGGCTTCTCTCGGCCTGCTTCCCCTCTCCACATGTTTTGTGATATTCTCCAGCACAACTATCGCGTCGTCAACCACCATCCCGATTGCAATCGATAGGGATGTCAGCGATATTATATTTACCGACTCTCCCGTGACAAACAGGTATATAAATGCGACCACCAGTGAAATCGGAATAGTGACGATAATAATCAGTGTTGCCCGCCATCTTCCAAGGAAGAAAAGCACCACCAGAATAACGAAGATACCGGCGTACATCAAGGTCTCGGTAAGGTTGTTAACAGAGTCCTTGATAAAAGTTGCACTGTCGAACATTTTTTCTATCCTGACATCGGCCGGCAGATCCTTCTCGAGGGTTTCAAGAGCTTCCTCTATTTCTTTGGTTACCTTAACTGTATTGCCTCCTGACTGTTTCTGCACAAACATTGTCATCCCCTGACGGCCGTTAACGCGGGTGTCGAGTTTGGTATCGCGGATTGTATCGCGCACCACGGCCACATCCCTCAGGTAAACATTATTGCCGTTAAAGCTGCTTACCACTATGTCCTTTATGATATCGCTCTCCGGGAATTCCCCCTGTATCCTGAGAGGATAATCGGTCTGGCCCATCTCGATGTAACCGGCGGGCATGTTCAGGTTCTCGGCAGCCAGTACCCCTCCTATCTGTTCTATCGTAAGGTGGTAGGCTTCCATTTTCCTCGGATCAACGTCAATGTAAACTTTTCTTCCGGGCACACCTGCAAGGCTTACTGATCCGACGCCCTCAATCCTGTTAAGGGGATTTACTATTTTCTCATCAAGAATCTTCTCAAGCCCCCTGTAACTCTCCTGCGCTGTTATCGCATAGAAGATTATAGGCATCATGCTGGAGTTGAATTTCATGACAGTCGGCTTCTCGGAATCCTCCGGAAGATAGTTCTCGATAAAACTGAGGTTGCTCCTTATATCGTTGGTCGCCTCATCGAGATTTGTCCCGTATTCAAAATTCATGAATATCACCGACAACCCGTCGCTTGAAGTTGATGTCATTTCCTTCAGATTGGCGACAGAGTTGAGGGCATCCTCCACAGGTCGCGTAATATTGGTCTCAATATCCGACGCACTTGTCCCCGGGTAGGTGGTAACAACGCCCACGAAAGGAAGTTCGATTTCCGGGTAAAGGTCAACCGGCAGCTGCGTCAGTGAATATAGGCCCATAACCATCAGCCCGACGAAAATCAGGATGGTTGTTACAGGTCTGTTGACAGAAGTGCTGTATATGCTCATCTTATTTCTTTTATATTACTTATTGTATCATCTCAAGCTTATCCCCGTTCAGAAGTTTCGACTGGCCTTCTGTCACAAGTCTGCTCCCTTCGCTCAGATTATCTGAAATTATCTCAAGCTGATCGTCAAATCGCTTCCCTATGATAACTTCAATCCGTTTTGCAATACCCTGATCCTCGGTGAAGACGTACCGGATGTTGGTACCCTCCTGCATCAGAACCGAAGCAGCAGGCACAACGAAAGTCTCAACTTCTCCGAGGTCCATCGACACTCTCACGAACATCCCGGGTTTCAGCAGATCATTCCTGTTGGGAAGCTCTATCTCGGCTATGAAGGTCCTGGTTGCCGAACTGACTGTCGGAGCTTTCCTGAATACGGTTCCGGTGAAAACCTGATCACTGTACACATCGGCGGTAATACTTGCCTTCATTCCCCTTTTAACCAGGGGATAATACTGTTCCGATACTGCAACCTCAATCTTCAGCGGATTCACCTGCATCAGTGTCACTACAGCCGACCTTCCGGTCGCAGTTGTGGGTGTTCCGGAGTATATCTCACCGTCTTCGAAGTATTTTCCCGTGATGATCCCGCTGAACGGAGCTTTCAGGAGGGTGTTTTCCTCCATGAAATCAACATTTGTCTTTGTAACGTCATATTGAGTCTTCATCTGATCATACTGCTGCTGCTTTACGCTTCCGGTTGCCAGGAGGGTATCGAGCCTCGATAGGTCCTTTTCAAGGCTGGCAAGCTGTAGTTTAAGCTGATACAGCTGCGAACGGTCCATCAGGAACAGCTGATCGCCCTTGCTCACCCTGTCGCCGTTTTCAACGTAAATCTTTTCAATCCTTCCCGGAGTTGCCGGTGCCATGTTGACCTCCTCAAACGGAAGAACGGTGGCAGTGTAATCTATTGTCCTGGAAATTTTGGTCTTTGCAAGAGTTTCCACCCGCACCGGCACAGCTGTCTTTTCAGAAGCCTGGGCTACCCCGGAAGCGGCCGGATCATTTCCTTTATTGGATGAACAGGCTGTAAGTATCAGCCCGCCTGCCAGAATTGCCTGAATTGTCCTTAAGTATTTCATTGTTCCTGTTGTTATTTCGTGATTAGATATTGTTTAAAAGCTTGTCGAGTGCGACCTTGGTCTGAAGAAGGTCCATCAGGGCTGAAAGATAATTGCTTTCGGCCTGCAGATACTGGTTACTCGCCTGGGTGAGATCGATGCTGGAGGCCATTCCCTGCCTGAACTTGTTCTCGGTGCTCTCATAAACCCTTTTCGATACTTCAAGATTATCCTTCTGACTCATGTACTGAAGGTTGGCATTTACCAGGTTATACCTGAGCTGACTTTCCTGGAGCAGAAGCTGTTCGGCGACCATCTCCTTTGTAGTCCTTGCCTTTTCAAGTTTGATCTGCGCCTGCTTTATCCTTGAATATCTCTGGCCGCCGGAAAAAATCGGAACCGAAAGGTTGAGACCGATCATTGAGTTGTCAAACCATTGCTGGTCGTTTATCTTGTCGCCCATTCCGTTTTTTCCGTAGTTGTAAAAGCCTGCAAGAGTTGGAAGGTTCGAAGCTTTCTGCGATTTGAGGGTGAGCTCGGAGATCATCTCCTGCCCCTCAACAAGCATAAAGTCGATATTCTGTTTGTGATCAAAATCCTGCGACAGCAAGACCTCAACATTTATTGATTCGGTCATGCTCTCAAGGGTTTCAGTCAGGGTTATGGCTGTTCCCGCCGGAACACCAAGCTGAAACCTCAAAAGATTGTAATTCAGCTCTATTGTCCTTTCAAGTGAAGTCTTGCTGTTCTCCACCTGTGTTACATTTAAAACCATCTGGTCAACATCGGTCGATTCAGCCATACCTGCTGCAAACATCGACCTGGTTGATTTCATTAACTCATTCATGTTTACGATGTTCTCTTCAAGGAGCTGCAGTGATTTTTCGGTAATAAGTATCAGAAAATATGCTGTGCTCACCGATTCCTTCGTGTCAAGCTCCGATTTCTGAAGACTTTGCTGTGACAGTTTCTGAGCAAGCCGGGTTGTTTCTATTCCAATGTACAAGGGTGCATTGAAAAGAAGAAGACTCGCATCCACCGATGTGCTTGTGTTGAACTGACTACCGAAAGTGACCGGTATCTTTGTTCCGGGTTGTCCGAAGAACTCACCGGGAAGAAGTGTGGTCATAAGCTTCAGGTTGTCTGCAAAGCTGGCCGACATGTTAACCTGGGGAAGAGCTGCTGAAATGGTTTCCCACAGCGCAGCTTTTGAGACCTCGACATCAGCCCTGGCATTGATCACCGCCTTGTTGTGCGAAAGGGCGTAATCCTGAGCCTCCTTTAAAGAAAGACTCAGAGCTTCAGCTTCCTGCTGCGCCATAACCCCCGTCCAGGTCAGGAAGGATAGAAACACTGTTCCGATTAAAATTTTCCTTTTCATATGCTTCTTATTATTCATCTTTAATCTTTAATCTCTTATCTTTTATCACTTTAATTCATAGATTTCTGCCTGGCGTCATACCTGTTTATCAGATCAAGACCCTTTGAGGTGGATATACCCCTGAGATAATTGATGTAAAAATCCCTTATTGAATCGGTACAATCTTTATTTTCATGGGGAAAACCATCCTGATCATTCGACATCTTAAGTACTTCAAGCATCAACCGGCTGGTAACCTCCACATCAATATCATCCCTGAACACACCTTCGCCGATGCCCCTGTTTAGTATCTCCGTATTGCTCGAGAAATACGGAAGCTCATTCACCATACCGGGATAATCGTTTAATTCCCTTTTAAAGCGTTTCATATCAAGGTGAAAAGCAGGCGACATCTTCTTAAAATGCTCAAACATCATATCCAGCATTTTGAATATTGCGTCAATAACATTCTCCGATTCATCAAAGTATTTTATCAATAACGCATTCTGCTTTTCCGACATCCACTTCAGAACGCCCCTGAGTAACTCCTCCTTATCCCTGAAAACCTCATAAATAGTCCTTTTCGAGATACTCATTTTTGAAGCAAGCATATCCATGGTCACGGCTCTTATCCCGTAAGCCCGGAACATCTCCGCTGCTTCTTCAAGTATCCTCTGCCTGTAATCCATTATTCAAAATTAGGTAGCAAAAATGCTAAAACTATTTTAGTTTACAAAGTTTTCATAGTTAAAGTTTCAAATAAACCGGGTAAAAACACGAAATTTACCGGTGAACTGCGAAAGGGATACAAAACGAAAAACCAGATACCATGCAAAATGAAAAGTTAATATTCCAGGTCGACGCTTTCACCACCGAACCTTTCAAAGGAAATCCGGCAGGAGTATGTTTTCCGGGAAAAGAAATGCCCCTGGAATGGATGCAGAACATCGCCGCCGAGATGAACCTGTCGGAGACTTCCTTTATCTGGAAGGAAAGCGATATCTGGAATATCCGCTACTATTCCCCCTTATCTGAAATACCACTATGCGGACACGCAACTCTTTCCTCTGCACACATCATGTTCAGCACAGGAATGGCCGGAAAAAATGAAACCATCATTTTTTCATCATTAGCGGGCATGCTTGAGGTCCGGCTGGCGGATGAATGGATCACAATGAATTTTCCTTCCTACGGGCTTGTTCAGGCTGACATACCTGAAGATCTAAGCAGGTACATTGGAATCACACCAAAGGAATTCCACAGGACAGCCCACGGCTGGACCTTTGTGCTACTCGAAAGCGAAGAGGAAGTCGGGAATCTTAATCCCGACTTTGCTTCTCTTAAGCACTCCCCCTACGGTGATCTAATTGTAACCGCACCTTCATCCGATCCGCGGTTCGACTTCTGTGTAAGGTGCTTTGCCCCTGCCCTCGGGATTAACGAAGATCCGGTTACAGGTTCTGCCCATTGCGCCCTTGTGCCGTTCTGGAATAACAAGACCGGGAAAAAGGAGTTCACTTCGCACCAGGTGTCAGCCAGGGGTGGTATATTAAAGGTATCCCTTAACGGCGACAGGGTTGAGATAGCAGGACAGGCAGTAACAATATTAAAAGGCGAACTGGCTGTTTAAAAACGAATACATTAAAAAATTAAAACCACATAATTTAATCATCATGGAAAAAGATCCCGAAACAATGATCACTGAACTGGGGCTCGAACTGCCTCCTGCTCCAAAACCGATGGGTGTATATAAACCGGTACTGATAGCAGGCAATTACCTTTATGTCTCCGGCACCGGTCCCTTCAGATCAGATGGCTCATTAATAAAGGGAAAGGTTGGAGCTGAACTGACCCTTGAGGAAGGAAAATTTGCCGCACGACAGGTCGGGCTTGCGATGCTTTCAATAATAAAGGCCAATATCGGCGATCTTAACAGGATCCTCAGGATAGTGAAAACTCTGGGAATGGTCAACAGTACTGCTGAATTCGAACAGCACCCTGCTGTGATAAACGGGTTCAGCGAACTCATGGCTGAAGTGTTTGGTCCCGATAACGGAATTGGTGTCAGAAGCGCTGTAGGTATGTTTCTTCCATCAGGAATAGCAGTGGAGATAGAAGCAATGTTCGAGTTAAAACAATGAATTAATTACGATGGAATGTGACTTGCCCTCCGGGTGGTATTCACTATCCGATCCTGATTCAGTTCCCTCACCGGCTCTCCTCATCTATCACGGCCGCATCCGTGAAAATATTGCTGAGATGGTCCGTACAGCCGGCAGCACCGCCATGCTCAGGCCCCATGTCAAAACCCACAAGATGCCGGAAATAGTCAGACTTCTGATTAACATCGGGATCGAGAAATATAAGTGCGCCACGATTGCTGAAGCCGAGATGACTGCCGCCGCCGGGGCGGCTGACATTCTCCTTGCAGTCCAGCCAGTCGGACCAAACATTGACCGGTTCTTTGAACTGAAAAGAAGATTTCCTTTTTCCCGATTTTCCTGTATCGCTGATTGCGGGCAGGTGATAAGGGAACTGTCGGTACGCTCTGTAAATTCCGGAACCGAAACAGCCATATGGCTCGACCTGAATACCGGTATGAACCGGACTGGGATCACCCCGGGCAAACAGGCAGCCCACCTTTACAGGCTTATAACTGAGCTGCCCGGACTCATAGCGGAAGGTCTGCATGCTTACGATGGCCATATTCACGAACATGACCTTTCAGTCAGAAAGCAGAAATGCGAGGAAGCCTGGTCCGGAGTAACATTTATGATAGACGAAATCAGCCGCTTTCTTCCCGGGAAAGTGAGGGTTGTGGCGGGCGGCTCTCCCACTTTCCCCATACATGCGGCCAGGGAAGGGGTTGAAACCAGTCCCGGGACCGTCATTCTGTGGGATTATGGTTACGGATCCGGTTTCGCCGACATGAATTATCAATGCGCTGCTGTTTTGCTATCGCGAATAATCAGCAAGCCCGCAGACGATCTCATTTGCATCGATCTTGGTCATAAGGCAGTGGCCTCGGAGATGCCTCACCCGCGGGTAAAGCTTTGCGGATTTGAAAACTATGAATTCATGGCCCACAATGAGGAGCACCTGGTTATCAGGCTTCCTAAAGCCCGGAATATGAAGGTCGGTGATGTTATTTACTGCATCCCGTGGCATATTTGTCCGACCGTCGACCGTCACGACACAGCCTGGGTTATCGAAGACGGCCGGGTAACAGGGCAGTGGAGCATAGAAGCATGAAAGCGTAAGATAAGCATATGAAGGTGTAACGGCGTAAAGGCGTAAAGGCGAGACCGCAAGACCGCACGACCGCAAGACCGCAAGACCTTACCTGTACAGATAAACAAACCCCCTGTACTCCTTGCTGTCGTATTTCACGTCATCCCAGCCGAGGGCTTTAATAATATAGTAATAAACTCCGGGGCTCGCCTTTGCTGAGGTGTTTCCAACGTTGCCGTCCCATCCGTCCCATTCCTTAAGAATCGGTCCCTCCCCCTTGAAATCGTAAACTTTGGTGCCGTTCCGGCTGAAGACAACAACACTCACGGACCTCAGCGATCGCTTGTCTATCATGAATTTGTCGTTAAGACCGTCTTCATTCGGAGTGAATACATTTGGTATTGCCAGCGCCGAGGGTTCCACAACAATGTCGTCGATCCTCAGCGAATCGACACAATGAAGCTGGCTCTCAACAGTTAGCTTCACCGAATACTCGCCCGGTATGTAATAGGTATGAGGGCCGGGATCCTTCTCAGTCGACACTGAATCATCACCGAATTCCCAGAAATAAGTGGCAGCCCTTACAGACTTGTCGGTGAAGGTCACTTCGAGCGGGGCCTCACCGTCGTCAGGACTGACTGTAAAATCGGCCTTTACATGGATCGACTCGTAGAAAAAAGACGCTTCGGTGGTGCATCCGAGGCTGTTCACTGTCAGCCTGTAAGTCACATCATCAAGAGGCGGGATGAAAGTAATGGGATTCAGTTCAATCGAGGGATAAGGTATCACAGATTCAGGGTCGGATGACCAGGTGAATGTAAGCTCGTTTTTCAGTCCCTGGATATTCCCGTTTGCAGGGTCTCTGTAATTAAATCTTCTTATCACCGACGATGTGTCGCCCTTGAGTGCCACATAGTCACAGGTATTGTTTGCAAGTTCTGCCGAAGCTCCCGGCGGACTGTCGTAAAATATCCAGGCAGTAAGAGATGTGCTGTAGCCCAGGCTGTTGCTTATGTTAACACGGTATCCGCCCTCTCCGAGTCCGGTGACTGTTGAGCTCATTACTCCTGTCTCCGAACTGACAGTTACCGTAAAGCCCCTGGTTGCATCGCTCCATCTGAACCACGAGAAAGTGAAGGGGCCCGTGCCGCCCGGACTTACCGCGTTCAGGGATGCAGATGTGGTCCCCTGTGAATTGCAGTAAAAGAAAATGGGATCTTTAACGGCAGGAGCTGAAGGATAGTTAGTGTACCTCACCGAATTCATCCCCGGCGCCGTAAGCTGGCCCATGGCAACCGGAGATAACATTATTGCTGCAATCAATAAGCGGATTCGCACTCTCTGTCTTTTCTTTTGGAGTCTTGATCAGAAACCTGAAAAAACCTGACAAAACCCCTGATTCAACCTAATAACGTTATAGCGGAATCTTTGTTATAACGCGTTACAAGTATAAAGATAATGTTGATAAGTTTGGAAACCAAGTTATCAACATCAACCGCATCAGAAATTCTATTTATTAAATTTGCGCAACCCGTTAAGCTGTAATCAAACCGGTTAATGACAGATAAGTACCTCGAGGAACTAAATGAAGCTCAGAGGCTTGCAGTAATCAATACTGAAGGTCCGGCCCTTGTAATCGCCGGAGCTGGCTCAGGTAAAACCAGGGTTCTCACCTACCGGATAGTCCATCTTCTTCGCCAGCAGGTACCGGCATGGAGGATACTTGCACTTACATTTACAAACAAGGCTGCCGGCGAAATGAGAGAAAGGATCTCGGCACTTGTCGATCCTGAAGTGGCAAGGTTCATATGGATGGGAACCTTCCACTCCATTTTCGCCAGGATACTCAGGGCCGAAGGCACTCGCCTGGGGTACAAATCGAATTTCACGATTTACGATTCTTCCGACTCGAAAAGCCTTATCAGGTCTATCATCAGGGAAATGAGCCTTGACGACAGCGTATATAAACCCGGTGCGATAGCATCCAGGATATCTGCATCAAAAAACAATCTTGTCACTGCAAGCATTTATGCCTCCAATGCCGGTCTTCAGGAATATGACAAAGCCGTCAGGATGCCTCTTATGTATGAGATATATAAGTCCTACGCCGCCAGATGCTTCAGGGCAAATGCAATGGATTTTGACGACCTTTTGCTGAATACAAACATCCTTTTCAGGGATTTCCCCGATGTTCTTGCCTCTTTTCAGGAAAAATTCCATTACATACTCGTCGACGAATACCAGGATACAAATTATTCGCAGTATCTGATTGTAAAGAAACTGGCTGCCGCCCGCAGGAACATTTGCGTGGTTGGCGACGATGCCCAGAGCATCTACTCCTTCAGGGGGGCAAGGATAGAGAATATTCTTGAATTCAGGAACGACTACCCCGAATACAAGCTGTTCAAACTCGAACAAAACTACAGGTCTACACAGACCATTGTAAATGCGGCCAACACTGTAATTGCGAATAACGAGGGGCAGATCCGGAAAAACGTTTACTCCAGAAACGAAGCGGGCGACAACATCCAGGTGATGCAGGCCCTGACAGATACTGAAGAAGGGTTCAACATTGCTTCGGACATTTTTGATAAGAAATACTCGCGCCAGCTTAACTGGTCCGATTTTGCCATCCTCTACCGCACCAACGCACAGTCGAGGATATTTGAAGAGACTCTCAGGAAGAAAAACATACCATATAAAATATACGGAGGCCTTTCTTTTTATGAGAGAAAAGAGATCAAGGACATACTTGCCTACTTCAGGATGGTGATAAACCCCGAAGATGAGGAAGCTCTGAAAAGGACCATCAACTACCCGAAAAGAGGGATCGGCGACACCACTGTAACCAGGATATTCGAACTGGCTGCCGAAACCGGCACATCAGCGTGGCAGGTTATTACCGGAAACACCGGAGGTTTGTCCCCTTTCAACCATGGCACTGCTGCAAAAATCCTTTCTTACACCGACCTCATAAATTCATTCCGGAGGGATTCCGCCGAAACCGAAGCTTTTATAAAGGCAAGGGAGATAGCCATGGGTTCGGGTATAATAAGGGAGCTCAGGGAAGGAAAATCGCCCGAGGAAGTAAGCCGGTATGAGAACCTTGAGGAACTGCTAAACGGTATCAAGATATTTACGGAATCGGCCGAAACAAATGGGGAACCGGCATCCCTTGAGGCCTATATGGCTACGGTGTCGCTGCTTACCGATCAGGACAATGAAAAATCAGAGGACCGCGACAAGGTAACCCTGATGACAATGCATTCAGCGAAGGGACTGGAGTTCAAGCACGTTTACATTGTCGGAATGGAGGACACACTTTTCCCCTCTCCCCTGTCGGTAGGAAATCCGAAGGAGCTGGAGGAAGAAAGGCGGCTATTCTATGTTGCACTGACACGTGCCGGGAAAATGGCGACACTGAGCTATGCCCTCAACAGGTACAAGTGGGGTAACCTGGAAAGAAGCGGTCCCAGCAGGTTTATTCTTGAGATGGACAAAAAATTCCTCGATTATCCTCAGACCGGAGGCAAGCCGTTCTCCCA
>JAFGXK010000033.1 GCA_016936695.1 Bacteroidales bacterium
GGGGTTTGAACCACATCGAATTCAAACTTACGGTAACCGGGCTTGTTTCTACCGAAATACTGTGCTTCTGCAACCACTCCCGGAAGAATTATCCATGCCAGAAGCAACATGGCTAAGCGTGAATAGCTCCCGCTTAATAGACTTGAGTTATCAGATGATGAATCCATAGCCAATATTTTTTGAATACAACCTGAAACTGCTTCTTTTCAGAAATAAGTCAATGTTTGTTGCGAAAAACAACAATGTCGCAAATTCAAAAACTATACCATAATGTACCCGTACATACCAGGTCCATGTCAATGTTTCATATGTAAATTTAACATTGCTAAACCTGAATCTAAAATTTCAGGAGACTTATTTGCTTTAGATTATGTTAATAAGCAGGTTTCCTGCAAAACCCGGCGGATCTAGCCTCTGGTTATCTCTTCCTTGTCCTTGTCCCAGTACATGGCCCGGCCTTCAAGGAAGGCCCTGGTTCCCATGTGAGCCGTCATTGCTTCCTGGAACGCCTCATCGATGTTACAGGAGGGTGTCTGGTTCTGACGGATGCACTCGAGCCATTCTCTCATGTGAAGATGAGTAGTGTCGTAACGCTTTCCGTCGACATAGGTGTAGAGCAGTCCGCGCTGGGCAAAATAAAGCTCAGTGGCGGATGTAACGGCATCGACCTTGCTCTGTCCGGGAACATATGTGAAGAACGGTGCATCAGTTGGAATGATTCCTTTCTGTATTTTATCCGCATAGCGTTCGGAATTCCTGTCGGCTGTTATGTGAAGCAGGTTTGATACTTCCATTGATGCGTCGTGCCCCATGAAGACTTTCCCCCTGTTCCGCGAGCTTGCCAGGGTGGCGCTGTAGAGCATGGTAAGGTTTTTTGAGGGCCATTCAAAGGTTGTCTGAAGGACGTCGGGAACGGTCCGGCCGTCCTTGAAGAAATAGACTCCTCCTGAAGATGTTGCGGAATCAGGGATTCCAAGATGCATTATCTGGTTGGCCGCGTCGTACTCGTGGGTGAGAAGGTCTCCGGAAAGTCCTGTACTGTAGTCCCACCAGCAGCGCCAGCGGAAAAACCTCTCAAGGCTGAATTTATCCCTTTCTTCCGGACCCATGTATCTCTCCAGTCCGGCCGATTTCATGTAATCGAGATATTCACTGATCCTCTCAGGATCTCCTTCAAACTGCTTCCAGTCGATGGACTGTGGGTTTGAACCTTCAATGATGTCGTATACCCAGGCACCGTTGGGTGTATTTCTGTTTGTGCATACCTCTATCAGGTTGACCTGTCCAAGCAAGCCGTTGCCGATAATCTCTTCCGCTTTCTGGTAGCATGCCGTCTGTCTTCCCTGATGTCCGAGCTGGAAAACAATTCCTGTATCCTTAACCGTCTGTCTTACCAGATATGTTTCAGGTACGGTCCATGTCATCGGTTTTTCGCAATAGACATGCTTCCCTGCCCTGGCTGCTTCGATAGTCATGGTGCCGTGCCAGTGGTCGGGGGCAGCGATAACAACAGCATCAATATCGTCAGCCGCCAGCATCTCCTTATAGTTCAGATATCTCCTGGGCGCTGGTCCGAACTTGCCGCCGGTACCTTCCTTATGAATATTGGAACCGGTCAGTCTGGCTGCTTCGCCGTAGTTGTCGAAAATATCGCAGACTCCGTTAATCACAACATTCAGGTCATCCTGTTCCATGAAAACATCATAGCGGGTATCATCGGGATTATCCAGTTTAGCATTGGTCAGGGTATCCATATATGAAGGTTCCGCGAATCCGAGGGCTCTCATAAGCTGTTTTCCCCTTATCCCGAATCCGATTAATCCAAGGCGGATCTGTTTGCCGCCCGGAACGGGTTTCAGGAACACCGCATTCTTGTTGCTTATCTGGAAAACATCTGAAATATCCTTGTCAAGGAAAGCGGTCTTCCTGGTTTTTATAAGACCGTAAGCTACTGCTCCCAGGAGCGGTACAGTGGCAAGCGTTTTTATAACATCGCGGCGGCCTATCTTTGAAGCCTTCCCGGTATTTTTGTTGTCGTCTGAAGCCATATTTGATTTTTCTTTTTCTGTTATTATAAAACGAATTTTCTGAAACTTTCGGGCAGAACCCTTATCAGCAATCGATCAATGCCGATCACCCTCGCAGCAGGAAAGACAAAGAGCAGCCCAAGTCCGGCAAATTCTATAAGGTTTTTATCAATCAGAAAGTAAGTTCCTTCAAAAGGCATCATGTATTCAACTCCGATGAATGAAGGGTGCGACATGGTGTAAAGAAGCAGTAAGATCATTCCTCCGATGCATGCAAGACGCGTGAAACAGCCAATGAACAATCCAAGGCCCACGAGGACCAGACCCCATTCATTGAGAAAATCAACATATTTCATCAGGCCGTCGTTGCCTGCCATGTTTATGAACATTGAACTGAAAGTTCCCTGGGAGTCAAGCAGATAGCTTTTTGCGGTCCAGTTAGGATTCAGTACCTTGACCATCCCTTCAAACAGGATATTCCATCCGATGAATAACCGGAGTATCACCAGCCAGGTCAGCTGTCCCTTAGTGTAATTGTTTTCCATAAAGCTGTGTTGTCTTGTAATGATGAGAGATAGAAATAAAAGTTTTAAAAGGTCATAAATTTAATAGTTTCCTTTTCTGATAATATGACTTTGATTAAAAATATTATGATTATTTGAATTATTTAACTCAATTTAAGATTTCAGGTTTATAAATAACAGCTGTCAACCGGTTGCAGATTTCAAAGTTCGAGGTTCCTGGTTGGGGGGTATGCGGTACGCGGTAAGATTACCGAATACCGGGTTACTGGTTCATAGTCCCTGGTTTTCCTCTGCGTAACTCTGCGCTTTTCTCTGCGTAACTCTGCGAGAACTTCTTCTTTCTTCGGTCTTCCGTCTTCTGTCCTAAAAACCATATCGTTTCAGGTAACTTACTTGTCGTAAAGCATATGGTTTTTTATCGTTTTGGGGCAAATTTTTGTTGTTATTTTCAGGAAAAGGAAAGCATATTATGTCTGGTTCCGGATGCTGATGGCTGAAAATCCTTAAGTTACAGGGGAAGTTATGCAATCGGTAGCATAAGGATTCTGACCTCCGTGGCCTTCTTTAAAAAGTATACCTATTATTACTATAGCAGAATGTAATCACATGGTGTTGCAACCTGAACGGATTATTAATAGATTTGTAGATATGCAGTTCATTCTTAATTAATTTCCCTGAGATGAAAAAAATCTTCACACTATCGTTACTTATTACTTTTACTTACCTGTCATTTGCCCAGGAGACATCCATTCCACGGCTCGAAAAGCAGGGAGATGCAATAAAGCTTATTGTAAGCGACAGACCTTTCCTTATTCTCGGGGGTGAGCTTCACAACTCAAGCACGTCGGGAACTGCCTACATGAGCCCCATATGGGAAAAGATGCGCCTTAAGAACCTGAACACAGTAATAGCCCCGGTTTACTGGGAGCTTCTGGAGCCTGAAGAAGGGAAATTTGATTTCACCCTGGTCGACTCGATGATAGAGGGTGCAAGAAAACAGGACCTGAAGCTGGTTCTGCTCTGGTTCGCCTCATGGAAGAACGGATATTCGATGTACGCGCCGGGCTGGGTGAAACTTGACCAGAAGAAATATCCCAGGGCTGTGAACCGCGACGGCGAATCGTTTCAAATGCTTTCAGCATTCGGAAAGGAATCGATGAAAGCTGATGCAAGGGCTTTCAGAGCGCTGATGAAGCATATTCGTGAAACGGATGCAGGGCATCAGACAGTTATCACCGTGCAGATCGAGAACGAGATGGGTTTGTTTATGACCGACAGGGATTACTGCGAGGCAGCAAATAAAGCTTTCACCGAACCTGTTCCCGGCGATCTGATGAAATATCTGACCGAAAACAGGGGAAATATTCAGCCTGAAATCGACAGCGTCTGGAAAGCAAACGGCTACAAAAAATCGGGTAAGTGGGAAGAGGTGTTCGGGAAAAGCATTGCCGACAGGAGTAACTGGAAAGTACTGTCATCCCTTACCGAAGAGTTTTTTACAGTATACCACTATGCAAAATATATTGAAATGATCGCATCCGAAGGCAAGAAGGAATACCCCTTGCCGATGTACGTGAATGCCTGGATCAAACAGCCAAACGGAGGATATCCCGGCAAATACCCCAACGGCGGACCTGTTCCCCATACACTTGATATCTGGAGAGCCGCGGCGCCGTCAGTTGATTTCCTGGCTCCTGATATATACGTACCCGTTGATGTAGCAAAGTACACTATTGAACAGTACCACCGACCGGGAAATCCTGTCTTCATACCCGAATTCAGGCACGGTGATGCTGGAGCCAATTTTGCATTCTGGGCTTACGGGAATCATGATGCCATAGCTTTTGCGCCGTTCGGTATAGACGACTGGGCACCGGAAGATGATGAAATCACAAAAGTATATTCTGTTCTGGGACAGCTTAGTGATCTGATACTTCAGCACCAGGGGAAGAAGAGCATGTGTGGCATTTATCTGGATACGGTAAGCCCTGTGCAGAAGTTTGAACTTGGCGGTTTCCGGATTGAAGCCAGTCTTGGCGGAGGCTATTATGCAGCGTTTCCTGATCCGGCAGCCCGATCACACCGTCAGACATCTGCCGGCGGTATGATTTTCAGTACGGGACCAGACGAATTCATTGTGGCAGGAAAGAATTTCAGACTTACTTTCGTTCCGGTCAGGCCTGATCCCAAAAGAAAATTCATCGATGTGGAATTTATGGATGAAGGCACTTTCGTTAACGGGAGTTGGGTTACCACGCGAAGGCTTAACGGTGATGAAGGCACCGGAGGAGGAGATTATGGATTCGGAACAGGCCGGTCGATGACTTCAGGAAGGCTTAACTTCCAGCCTCAGCCGGGGGATGAATACAGCATTATACGATTCAGGATGTACAGGTACAGGTAGAGCAGTAAGGAGTTGGCAGGCGTAAAAGGCGTAAAAGGCGTAAAGGCGTAATGGCATAAAGGCATAAAGGCATAAAGGCATAAAGGCGTGAGGCGTGGGGCGTGAGGTGAAGACGGAAGACCGAAGACCGAAGACCGAAGACCGAAGACGGAAGAC
>JAFGXK010000034.1 GCA_016936695.1 Bacteroidales bacterium
ATACTTCTGACCGATTCGGAAGAGATCACTGAAAAGGTGCTGGCCGAAACCCGGAGGCAGGCGATGCTGCTTCCAAGAAAGGAAATTGCCCTGAGAGCCCTTGAAAACAGCCTTTCAATTCTTTTCAGTTCGATTGATGAATGCATTGAGTTCAGCAATCTTTATGCCCCCGAACACCTTATAATATCTGCCTCCGATCCTGACAGACTGGCCGGAAAGGTCACCTCTGCCGGTTCGGTGTTCCTTGGAAAATACAGCTGCGAGAGTGCTGGTGATTATGCATCAGGCACTAATCACACATTGCCGACGGCAGGAAACGCAAGAAGCTATGGCGGAGTATCGGCCGAATCGTTTGTGAAAAAAATAACATTCCAGAAAATCGATCCGGAAGGTATCCGGAATCTGGGACCGGTGATTGAAAAGATGGCAGAAGCAGAACAGTTAAAGGGACATGCAAATGCAGTGACAATAAGACTCAAATCTCTTGAAAATGATTGATATCGATAACCTTGTAAGGGAAAATGTGAAGACCCTCATCCCCTATTCATGCGCCAGAAATGAATTCACGGGGAGTGACGGAACCTTTCTCGATGCAAATGAGAATCCCTTCGGAAGCCTCAACAGGTATCCCGACCCTTACCAGAGAAAGCTGAAGGAAGGCATAAGCAGGATAAAAAACGTGCCTGAGAATTCAATCTTTCTCGGAAACGGCAGTGATGAAATAATTGATCTGTGCTTCAGGATATTCTGCAAACCGGGATCCGACAGCGTGCTGACCTTCTCACCCACTTACGGAATGTACGAAGTGGCTGCGGCAATAAATGATGTACGACTGGTTACGGTTCCGCTTAACGATGATTTCCAGATCGATACAGGAAAAACCATGAAGGCTCTTAAGGATCCGTCGCTCAAGCTGGTGATCATCTGTTCACCCAACAATCCGACAGGAAATTCAATGAGAGCTGAGGATATCGAAATTATAATACGGAATTTCAGAGGGATAGTCCTGATTGATGAGGCTTACGGCGATTTTTCAAAGCAGAAGTCTTTCAGAAACATGATAAACACCTGTCTTAACCTGATCGTTATGCAGACATTCAGCAAGGCCATGGGAATGGCGGCAGCCAGGATCGGTATGGCGTTCATGAACCCTGCACTGGTTGGATATTTCAATAAAATAAAGCCGCCATACAATATCAGTACTATAAATCAGGTTGCCGCAGTAAAATGCCTTTCACGCTTTGAAATGGTAAATACCAGGATCAGGCTTATTCTAAAAGAAAGGGAACGGCTTGCTCAGGCTCTTGAAAAAATCACTATCATTGAAAAGGTGTTTCCTTCCGATTCCAATTTCCTTCTTGTAAGGACAGGTAACGCCGACAAGGTTTATTCGGAACTGATAGACAATAACATAATTGTAAGGAACAGGAATCGTATTATCCCGGGATGCATCAGGATAACCGTGGGCACAAAAAAAGAAAATGACAGGCTTCTGAGTGCCCTGAGAAAAATCAGCATATGAAGAAAACATTGTTTATCGACAGGGACAGCACTATATTGGCGGAGCCTGCCAACGGGCTTGCTGACAGCCTGGAGGATTTCAGGTTTCTTCCCGGGGCAATCTCCTGCCTGTCAATGATTGTTAAGGAGACAGACTACGAACTTGTTATGGTTACGAACCAGGACGGACTCGGAACCAAAGCCTTTCCGGAAGAAATGTTCTGGCCTTCCCACAACAAGATGCTTCAGATACTGAAAGATGAGGGTGTCGTCTTTGCAGAAGTATTCATCGACCGGACCTGGCCCGAAGAAAAAGCCCCCACAAGAAAACCCGGAACAGCAATGCTTGCTAAATATCTGGCCAAGGGAATCGATCTGGCATCCTCCTTCGTCATTGGAGACAGGGTCACCGATCTTCAGCTGGCGCAAAACCTTGGATGCGGTGCCATATTTTTCAACGAAAAACCCGATCCGCTTGCCCTTTACAATACAACCGACTGGAATGATATCTATAATTTTCTGAAATCCCGGCCCCGGCTTGCAACAGTCACCCGAGTAACGAAGGAGACATCGATCGAACTTCAGATTAATCTTGACGGTTCGGGGAAATGCAATGTCAATACCGGCATAGGCTTTTTTGATCACATGCTTGAGCAGATACCCAGGCACGGAGGCTTCGATATTACGCTGAGGGCTAAGGGAGACCTTAACGTTGACCAGCACCATACCATAGAAGATGTCGCAATTGCTTTGGGGGAAGGAATTCTGTCGGCCCTTGGAAGCAAGAAGGGAATCGAAAGATACGGTTATCTTCTTCCTATGGACGACTCTCTGGCGCAAACTGCTATAGATTTTGGCGGCCGCCCCTGGTTCAACTGGGATGTTCCCCTAACAGGACCTGCAGTGGGCGGCGTACCCTCGGAAATGTTTTTTCATTTCTTCAAGTCGTTCAGCGACAGTGCAAAGTGCAACCTGAATATCATCGCAAGCGGCGACAATGATCACCACAAGGTGGAGGCTGTTTTCAAATCATTTGCCAGGGCAGTGAAGTCTGCGGTCAAAAAGACAGGAAGCTTTGATCTGCCATCAACCAAGGGAACCCTATGATAGCTCTTCTTAAATACAATGCCGGGAACATACAGTCGGTACAGAATGCACTGACCCACCTGGGATATGATTCAATCGTGACCGACGATAAGGAGGAACTTCTTGCCGCCGAAAAGGTCATCATTCCCGGTGTAGGTCAGGCGCAAAGTGCCATGAAGTACCTGGCAGAGAGAGAACTCGACAAACTCATTCTGTCGCTCAGGCAGCCGGTTCTTGGAATCTGCCTGGGACTCCATCTGATGTGCCACTGGTCGGATGAAGGATCTGTAAAATGCCTCGGAATCTTTGATGCAGCGGTGAAAAAATTTCCGCCTTTTGACAAAGTGCCTCACATGGGCTGGAACAATTTCTCGGCGCTGAAAGGAACACTGTTCAGGGGTGTGACTGCCGGTGAAGATGTTTATTATGTCCACAGTTATTATGCCGAAATTTCGGATTACACCCTTGCCATATGCGACTACGTTCTGCCCTTCAGCGCAGCAATGCACAGGGATAATTTTTATGCCGTCCAGTTCCACCCCGAAAAATCGGCGGATACCGGGTCAAGTATACTAAGAAATTTCCTTGAGCTATGAGGATTATAGTTGCTCTGGATATTATGGGTGGCAAGTGTGTAAGGCTTTCAAAGGGAGACTTCTCGACCAAAAAGGTTTACAGCAGCGATCCGCTTGAAGTGGCCCGCCAGGTAGAGGATCATGGTATTGAATATATTCATCTTGTCGACCTCGACGGAGCCCGGAACAAGCGCATCACCAACCTCGGAATTCTTGAAAAGATAGCAACGGAAACCTCCCTTAAAATAGATTTCGGTGGAGGCATCCGTTCCTCGCACGACCTGCAGAATGCTTTCAACAGCGGTGCAATCCAGGTTACATGCGGGAGCATATCGGTGACCGACAGGCCGCTGGTGCTTGAATGGCTCAGGGAATGGGGTGAAGACAAAATAATCCTCGGAGCTGATTCAGCTAACCGGAATATTACCACCGAGGGGTGGACTGAGAATTCCGGTTCGGATATCATTGATTTCATAACCTGGTACAGGGAAAGGGGATTTAAATATGCAATCTGCACTGATATCGACAAGGATGGCATGTTGCAGGGGCCATCAACTGACCTGTACCGCGAGATTCTCGGGATACCCGGACTTAACCTGATTGCCAGCGGAGGAATAAGCTCCGTGGGTGACCTCGAAACACTGTCTGCTATCGGCTGCGAGGGAGCCATTGTGGGCAAGGCGCTTTACGAAGGAATTCTTGACCTTAAAGATATTGCCCGCTTATGCTGAAGAAAAGAATAATACCGTGTCTCGACATAAAGGAAGGACGCACTGTAAAGGGAGTTAATTTCGTGGATATACGTGATGCCGGCGATCCTGTGGAACTGGCAAAAAAATATGTAGAACAACGTGCCGATGAACTTGTGTTCCTCGATATCACTGCCACAATCGAGAAAAGAAAAACCTTTGCGGAACTTGTCGGGAAGATAGCAGCTGAGATCAACCTGCCCTTCACCGTCGGCGGGGGCATATCAACAATTGAAGATGCCGCCCTGCTTATAAGCGCCGGAGCCGATAAGGTCAGCATAAACACCTCTGCTTTCAAAAATCCGGGTCTGATAACGGAGATCGCCAGAAGGTTCGGAAGCCAGTGTGTTGTGGTAGCAATTGATGCCAGATTCACCGGCAGTGACTGGATGGTTTACATTGAAGCCGGGAACACTCTCACCCCCATAAGGGCAGTTGACTGGGCCAAATGGGCTGAAAAACAGGGTGCAGGGGAAATACTGCTCACATCAATGAATGCCGACGGCACAAAAGCCGGATTCTCGATAGAAGTGACAAGGGAGGTCAGCAAGAGCGTCAACATACCGGTCATTGCTTCGGGCGGAGCAGGGACAATGGAACATTTCAGGGAGGTGTTTGTCAAAACAAACTGCAGCGCAGCATTGGCAGCAAGCATCTTCCACTATGGCGAGATACCAATACCCGAACTTAAGGAGTACCTTTCCGGTAAAGGAATAAATGTAAGACGATGAATCTTGGGCAGCTGCACTCATCCAAATGCAGGTTGGGAACTGAAATGAAAAGAACCGCGTAAGAATTATTCATATGATAAACATTGACTTCAAAAAAGGGGACGGACTTGTTCCGGCAATAATACAGGACAACAATACACTTCAGGTGCTTATGGTAGGTTATATGAATGAAGAGGCCTATGATAAGACCATTAGGGAAGGCAAGGTCACTTTTTTCAGCCGCAGTAAGAACCGGTTATGGACGAAGGGAGAGACATCTGGCAACTTCCTTACTGTTAAAGAAATAACAACAGACTGCGACAATGACGCCTTGCTTGTCATGGTCGACCCGGCAGGACCTGTCTGTCACACCGGACGTAAATCGTGCTTTGGCGAGGAGGTTTCAAAAGGCTTTGTCTACCGCCTTGAAGATATAATCATTAAACGAATTAATGGCAATGCAGAAGGCTCCTACACAAACAAACTCTTCAAAAAAGGGATCAATAAAATAGCTCAGAAAGTGGGTGAAGAGGCTGTTGAACTTGTGATTGAAAGTAAAGACGATAATAAAGAAAAATTTTTAAGCGAAGCTGCTGATCTGCTTTACCACTATCTCGTCTTGTTACAAACAAAGAATTATAAACTTCAGGATGTTATAAAT
>JAFGXK010000301.1 GCA_016936695.1 Bacteroidales bacterium
GATCTCATCGGCAGTCCTCATGTAACCCAGGTCATTCAGTTCGAGCCCGGGCGTAAGCCACGAAATTGCAGTTGAGTATTTCCAGTTGCCCCCTGCTCCTTTTCCTACCTGCACCTTGCCCCCCAATCCGCTGAGAGTGGTCCGGCTCAGGTCATAATCGAGATAATCGGCCCCGGGCCTCTGGTAGTACCTGGCCGACGACTCCTGAAGCAGCCTTAACGCCTCCTGGCTGCCATTTATGTAACTCCCGACCAGCTTTGCATTAACAAAGTATTTCTTGTCATTCCAGTGATGAAGGAGGTCAAGTCCGCCGGTAAAAGCATTTCCGGGAAGGAACTCCAGCTCCGGATCCTCAATCAAACGGTTTGTGGAAGTAAACATACCTCCTATCATCGTATTCCCTGCATTGTATCCCTTCTGTATGCGGCCTACAAGGTAGTTTGTAAACGGTTCAACCTTTACCTTTGATTCGTTGCCATCAGCATCGGTGATCCTGGCAAACTCATTCGCCGTCACACTCTGTATAAGCCCTACCGAAAGCCCCTTGGATGTTGTTCCGCTGAATTTGGCTGCACTAAGAATCTTTGTTACGTCGGGCGATTTAACATACTGGTCACCTACAGTCTGGACTATCCTGGAAGGTGAATGTCCTATGCGCCTGGAATAGAACAGGTTTTGCTGATCAAATTTATAATCGAAAATAGTCAGCCCTTCCAGGAAGAACGGTCTTTTCTCTTCATAGAAGGTCTCAAATGCAGTAAGGTTCATTACTGAAGGGTCGGATTCAACCTGGCCGAAATCGGGATTGACGGTAAGGTCGACCGTGAAGTTGCTCGAAACGCCTATTTTGGCGTCGAGACCTGCATTAGCCCCCCATATCCTGCCATTCTTTGTGTAAGGATTACCCGGGATCTCCTCAACTGTGTTGAGTTTTCCAAGTGTAAAGGGTGATATTTCAAGACGCCGTGATTTCTTCAGTCCCGTGAGACCGATGAACTCCCCGTAATTGTAAAGCATCCCGGGACCGGTCCTTGTCTGCTTTTCCCAGTTACTCTCCTCCTGAAGCCTGTCTATCCATCTCCAGGTATGCATCCCCCAAACCTGCTCCTCCTTGTTGCTGTAGCGAAGCTGGCTTAGCGGAACTTCTATTTCGGCTATCCAGGCAGAATCTTCCATTCCCACCTTGCACCGCCACACCGCATTCCAGTTGAAATCCCAGTTCTCGGGGTTAAACAGTACCAGATCAACCTTCTGCCCCCATGCGGTCACCGTGAATTCAAAACCGGTACGGTAATCACGGTAGCTGTCGAAGTTCACACCCACCATGTCACCGACAATATTGTCGCGTGAGTCAGCATACCTGTTCACCTTGTCGGGCTCCGGATCATAGGCTCTGAAGGCTATAAAAAGAAACTTATCATCGTACTGGATGTTGTGCTCGGTAGGGTAAGTCGGCTTGGCCCCTTCATGGGGAACAAACTGGGTATAGTCGCCTGCCCAGTTCCCCTGCTTCCAGCATTCATCATCGAGCTTGCCGTCAATAACCGGCCTGTCTGTAACCAGTCGCGTGGTGACATAAACCGGCTGTTTGGTTTTCTGACCCTGAGCCGGAATGGTATCCTGGGTCGGCTGAGTCATCCCATGGGATATATTCTGAAAACCTGACAGGAACAAACAAAAGATGATTGCAAAGGCCGGAAGGCCTCTCCTTTCGAAATTATTAATGTTCATTTTATTCATTTAAGAAGTGTCAAAAATAACGAAATACCGACATTAAAAAAATACGACTTTCACATATAATCCTTGAACAAATCCGGGGTTGTAAATTATTTGGTAAATTTCGGAACCGTACTGAGGAATAAGCCGGCCAAAAGAATCAATACATATTAATCATCCACTCCATGAAAAAACTCGTTTATCTAAGCACAATTTTTTTTCTTGCACTGTCAGCAAACGCTCAGGACCCGGTCAGCCCCCCGCAAACAGGCCAGAGGGTACAGCCTGATCCCGACAGGATCATAACCATTGAAACAGGAAACACAAGCCTTGTTCTCAAGGTCAGCAGCCGCGACGGCAGACTGTACCAGTCATATTTCGGGCCCAGGCTCGGAAGCACCGACAGCTTCAGCCAGCAGAGAAATGAGTCTCATCTTGCCTATGCCACATTCGGCACCGACAACCTGTTTGAACCGGCTGTAAGAGCTCTTCATAACGATGGCAACCCGTCGCTTGAGCTGACCTACCTCAGCCATGAGACCGAATCCCTCGGTAAGGATGCAACTCTTACGAAGATAATAATGAAAGACCCGCAGTACCCCTTCGAGGTTACTCTTTTCTACAAGGCTTTCGCTGCCTCGGATGTGTTTGAGCAATGGACCGAAATAAAACATAATGAAAAGAAAGCTGTCACTATCTACAACTATGCATCCTCAATGCTCCATTTCGATGCCGAAAAGTACTGGCTTACCCAGTTTCACGGCGACTGGGCCGAAGAAATGAAGGCCAGGGAGAGTGAACTGACACCAGGCATCAAAATCCTCGACAGCAAGCTCGGAACCCGCGCACATATGTACCAGACTCCTGTCTTCCTGCTTTCGCTGAATGAAAAGGCAGACGAAAACACCGGACAGGTGCTTGCCGGCACTCTTGGCTGGTCTGGCAATTTCAGATTCCTGTTCGAGATTGATGAGAAAAACTCACTCAGGGTGATATCGGGTATCAACCCATTTGCTTCGGAATACTTTCTCCAGCCGGATCAGGTTTTCAGGACACCTTCAATGATATATACCTTCACCTGCAAGGGCACGGGCCAGGTAAGCCGCAACCTTCACCGCTGGGCAATCAATCATGGCATCCTTGACGGAACCGGCTCACGTTACACTCTCCTTAATAACTGGGAGGCCACAGGGTTCAATTTTGACGAGAAAAAACTCACTTCAGTTCTCGACGATACGAAAAAAATGGGGCTCGATGTCTTTCTGCTCGACGACGGCTGGTTTGCAAACAAATATCCAAGAAACCACGACAGGGCAGGACTTGGCGACTGGCAGGAAAACAAGGCAAAGCTTCCAAACGGACTGGGTTATCTTGTAAAGGAGGCTGATGAGAGAGGAGTGAAATTCGGAATTTGGATTGAACCGGAAATGGTTAATCCAAAAAGCGAACTTTATGAGACACATCCCGACTGGATACTGAAACTCCCGAACCGCCCCGAACATTATTTCAGGAACCAGCTGGTGCTCGACCTTACAAACCCGAAAGTGCAGGAATTTGTCTACAATGTCGTCGACGGCATGCTCACTGCAAATCCCGGGATCGCCTTCATCAAGTGGGATTGCAACAGGATGATGACAAATATGTATTCGACTTACCTAAAGGATAAGCAATCACATCTATACATCGACTACGTCAACAGTCTCTATGGGGTGCTGGACCGCCTTCGCGCGAAATATCCAAGCCTTCCCATAATGCTCTGCTCAGGCGGAGGCGGAAGGGTTGACTACGGTGCACTGAAATATTTCACCGAATTCTGGGCAAGCGACAATACCGATCCTCTTGAAAGGATTTATATGCAGTGGGGCTATTCCTATTTCTTTCCGGCCATTTCAGTCTGCAACCATGTTACCTCATGGGGAAAGCAATCGCTCAAATTCAGGACCGATGTTGCCATGATGGGAAAGATGGGTTATGACATCGAAGTGAGCGAGATGACTGAGAACGAACTCAAATTCAGCCAGGATGCAATTGCAAACTATAACAGGATAAAGGATGTGATCTACAAGGGCGATCTGTACCGTCTTATCTCACCCTACAAGGAAAACCGGGCCGCCCTGATGTATGTGAACCAGGAAAAAACGAAAGCAATCCTTTTCAGCTATACCCTCAATACACGGTACGGAGAGACAATAAACCGCGTCAGACTCCAGGGGCTTGATCCTTCCGGAACATACACCATCAGGGAGATCAATGTCTCCAATGAAGGAAGAAGCTTTATGGGAATGCGGGGCATGACTGAAAACGGAAGAAGCTACACCGGCGATTATCTGATGAATGTAGGGATCAATGCAGGATCAGGTACACCGCTTACAAGCGTAGTGTACGAGATAACAAAGTGACGATCTCATTTGCCGTCCCAGCCCGCAAGTCGCGCCCAAAGCCACCAGGCAGCATAAGCCTTGAGGTTGGCGTTGAGAGGCTCTGTATGAGCTGCTGAACAATCGAACCAGTCGACTCCTGCGGTATGGGCCCGCTGCCATTCCTGAGCCCAGTTGCCGTCGCGGCTTCCGTTGCCGTCGGTATCGTAGTTGCAGCCGTCATCGGGGTTCCTGTTGCCAAAATAAACACCGTCGGGATTATATGATTCTATATCTTCGAAATCATACAGGATCTTCCCGTTCTCACGGCAATAAGCCCTTATCTGCTCATTCCTGACATGAAGATTTCCTGTCAGACCGGTCCCGTCAAGATGTCCGGTCATATAAACGAATGCTACACCGGGGAAATCCCGTTCGAGATCGCTCATAAGATTGAGATAGGTGTCAATATTGGCTTCCGTGGCGTCTGAAACCTGGCCGCACCACGACCAGATAATTACATTCACGTCGGGATTTGCTGCAAGATAAGTTCTTGTCCGGGCTGCCCAGGAGGTCCTGTCGGGATTTCCCAGGTCGCCACTCATTGCATAGTCGTGAAGGTCGAGCGATCCGTCAGTCCCTCCGTTGCTCCATGAGAACGAGGGTCCCTTGAAAGAGACAAGTCCCGACATACCGTCAGTGAGCTGACTTCCATGCGAAGTATGCCCGTAGGCAATATGAGGATCTTCCTTTGCAGCATCAATCCACACCGAAGGGATCTGAGCCAGCTTGGTACTTGTATGGTCAATAATGAAACCATCGCCCGAAACAGTTCCCGGAACATCATCCTTGCTGCATGAAGCCATAAGGATAACAAAAGCAAATATGAAGGATACTTTTAAATATCTCATAAAAAGTGATTTAGTGAATATTGTAATTCCTGCTCTGACTTTCAATATAAGCCATATCAGAAATTAAACGTTTGAAAGGCCGGATTGTTGCACTTTAATGTATAACTGATGATTACGAAATTATTCGCATAAATCATTGCGAAATTATTCGCATGCCCTGATGTCGGATCAATATGGATCAATAACGGTCAGAGTGTTTAAGCTTCCGTACTTTCAGCCTTCGGTATCAAAATACACCAAAAATATACAACCCGCCAATGATTAGGATAGTCAGAGCAGAAACTGCTACCGGAAACCATACAGGTGCGATCCATGGAACGGGAATAAGGAACAGTACATCAATTGTACGCAATGAAGGAGGCCATTTTATCAGGAGATAAAGGGAGACGTAATAGAAGAGGTCCCAGAAGGCAAAGGTCCATAGAAAGAACACACCGCGTTCGGGCCAGGTCGACCCGGCAAGCCATGCTATTGCGACAAGCATTACTATTGTCGCAGCTTCGCGGGTCATTTCGATCCTGATCCATTTTGATTCCATTTTTTCAACCGGTTCCCTGGTGGATTCAGCGTCGAGCATACCCAGTGACTTCCGGAGATATACAACGACAACCCCCTCAAGGTGGGCCATTGCGATCCCAAAAACCGCCAGTAACAATAATTTCAGGTACATGATTGCATCAGTTTTTTGTACCCAATAATATACGCTAAAAAACCGGAAGGCTAAAACAAAAAAGTAATAAATTGTATCGGTAATCAATGTGTTTCCTTTAATTTGACCTGACCCCCTTTCCCGTTTCCCCCAAGGGGGAAAGGCTTCTTGATCAATCTCACCTTCTTTTGAATATACCCTTGTCTCCGTTTATCTCAATGAAGAAAAGCTTGCCCGCTCCTTCCCCCCTGGGGGAAGGCTGGGGAAGGGGGTAAGAAATATCAAAAAATGTAAGTATTGTACATCATTGCAGATAGTCACTAAAAGTAATAAATTGCACCCGGCGAAGATTATCAATATGCATAGTTCAGACCATCACCGGCACGAAATAAGCGGAAAGAACCTGGGGCTTGCCATCTTTCTCAATGTGTTCATGACAATAGCTGAGGCTGCGGGCGGAATTGTGTCAGGCAGCATTGCCCTTATGAGTGATGCCGCACATAATTTCAGCGATGTGATATCGCTTATAATCAGCTGGGTTGCCAACAGGCTGTCGAGAAGAGAAGCAACCCTCACCAGGACTTTCGGATTCCGCCGTTCGGAGATACTCGCTGCATTCATCAACTCGGCAACCCTGATAATAGTATCTATAGTCATTATCATCGAGGCCGTTAAGCGGATATCAAGCCCTGAAGAAGTATCTGCCGGTATAATGATTTGGATGGCTGTGGCAAGCCTCATCGTAAACGGTCTCAGCGCCCTCGTTCTCCACAGGGACTCCCGCGAAAATATGAATATGAGATCGGCCTACCTTCATCTTTTCGGCGATATGCTCACCTCGGTGGCAGTGCTGGCCGGGGGTCTGGCCGTCAGATATATGGGCTGGAATTGGGCGGACAGCATCATATCGGTAGCAATTGCCCTGTACCTTCTATGGCTAAGCAGGGGAATTTTCGTTTCCTCGCTGAGGATAATAATGCAGTTCACCCCCGAGGATATCAACATAAAGGAGATAGCCTCCGAAATAGAAAAAATCCCCGGAGTCAGAAATATCCATCATGTCCATGTGTGGCAGATAAATGAACATGACCTGATGTTTGAAGCACACCTCGACCTTGAAGAAGATGTGAGGGTCAGCGGCTTTGAGGAAATCCTCGGCAGGATAAAGACGCTGCTTGCAGGGACAAACATCCGTCATGTCACCATCCAGCCGGAGTTCTCGGTAGACGACCGGAAACAAATGATCTGGTAGGGATTCCCATCCGTTTTTCGTCCGAACATACGCAGTTCATTATTGTTTATGTTTTATAACCGCTAATTTTTATTAATGAATTACTATTTTCGTCCGATTAAAAACATTCCTTTTAAAGCAACCAAACATGAAGACCGGTATAAAACTATTGATGCTTATTGTTGCAGGCGCCACAATGGTATCGTGCTACCCCTCAAAAATTGAAGCTTTCAAAAGCGACAAAAAAGTCAGAAACGTTATATTCCTTATCGGCGATGGTATGGGGCTGCCTCATGTCCAGGCCGCAATGACCGCGGCAGGAGTTCCCCTGAACATCCAGCGGACTGAAGTCACAGGCCTTCAGACCTCCCATTCGGCCGATAATTACATTACCGATTCAGCTGCCGCAGGAACTGCACTTTCATCCGGGATCAAAACGAATAACGGCATGATCGGCGTGGATCCCCAGGGAAACAAGGTTAAAACTATCCTGGAGATTGCCGAAGAGAACGGTCTGGCCACCGGACTTGTTTCGACATCTGCTGTAACCCATGCAACTCCGGCATCATTTATTGCACACCAGCAGTCGAGAGGCAGCTATGAAGA
>JAFGXK010000302.1 GCA_016936695.1 Bacteroidales bacterium
GAAGGAGTGAAGAAGGGTGCATTTGACGACGCTGAAGCAACCAGGAGATTCGAAACCTGGATGAAGCAGAACGAGGAAAAGATCGAATCAAAAAAATCGAACCTCGAGAAATCGAAGGATGATGATGTTAGCAGTCGCCTTCTGGCTGAAAAGAAAATCAACGATGCAAGGGCTGCTCGACTGGCTAAGAAACTGTCTGATCTGGCTGCCAAAGAAGCTGCTGAAGCTGCTCCGGCAGAAGAGGCACCTGCTGAAACTGCCGCTGAAGCCACAGCTGAAACCACAGATGAAGCTGCAGTTGAAACAGTTCCTGAAACCGTCGTTGAAACCGCTGATGAAGCACCGGCAGTTGATGAGACTTCGATTGAAACTCCTGAAAAGGAGACTTCGGCTGAATAATACAACCATCACAGGGAAAAAGACCCCGTGCCATACAATGCCGGCATATTACTCGGAAGGATACAGAAAGTCCAGGGCTATGACGGCACCCTGTCAGTAAAACTGGACAAGGATTTTACAGAAGATATTTCAGACATGGAATCGGTTTTCATCGAATACGAGGGAAAACCGGTTCCTTTTTTTATCTCATCAATGGAAGATGAGGGAGGCGATATCATCAAACTGAGGCTTGAGGGCTACGGCGCCTACGATAAAGCCTCTATATTCGCCGGCTGCAGGATTAGCATGACCACCGGACTCCGCCGGGAAGACGATGAAAATTCAGGCATAACAGGATTCACAGTAATACTTTCAGATCTTAGCATTGCGGGTGTAATTGAGGAGGTTATTCAGAATCCCGGACAAGACCTGCTCAGGATACTGTCGCCGGAAAAAAAGGAAATACTTGTTCCGCTTCACAGCGACTTAATCACCGGCATCAATAAAAAGAAGAGAACAATATCCATGGACCTGCCTGAAGGCCTTTTGGAAATCAATTAACAGGGCTGCAAATTCATATCGTTTTAGGTAAAAAATTTGTTGTAAAACAATAAGCTGGTTGTTGTTTTACAATAAAAATTCGTGAGTTTTTCAACGACCACTGTTTAAAAAAAAGAAGTTCTAGCAGATTTACGCAGATGGAAATCCGCAGAGTTCCGCAGAGTTTCCCTTTTAATGTCTCTTCGTCTCCTTGACGCCCTTACGCCTTTATGCCTTTACGCCTCTACGCCTTCACGCCGTCACGCCTTAATTACCGTCCCGGTGCAACGATTCCCGTTTTCGGCCGTCTTTTACTCAACGAACCATTAGCCATTAACCAAATCCAAAATGAAATGAAGAAATTTTTACTGATGTTAAGTGTACTTGGCGCTTTTCTGCTAACATCTTCATCTGCAACCGGACAGACCAAAGAAACAAGGAATGTAAGGAATTTTACAAAAGTGAGCTACGGAATTTCAGGTGAACTGATCCTCAGGATGGGACCTGAATACAGTCTGACGATCGAGGGTGACAGAGATGACATTGAGGATATAATTACCACTGTCTCGGGCGACAGACTGACAATCAGGCAGGACAACTGGAGGATTGGTTTTAGAAACCAGATCGACAGGGTCACTGTATATCTTACAATGCCTGAGGTTGAAGGGATTGGTGTTTCAGGATCAGGCAGACTGAGTGTTATGGACCCGATCGAAGCAGATGATCTTGATCTCAGGGTAAGCGGAAGCGGAAGGCTTTCTACCTCAGCATTGAACGCCGATGACTTACACTGCGGTATTTCAGGATCGGGAGACATAGTTCTCGGAAAGGGCTCAATCGATGAGGCAGCCATTTCAATCAGCGGCTCCGGAAGCTTTTCAGGCGAGGAAGCCGATATTGACAGGCTCGAAGTGAGCATATCGGGAAGCGGCAGTGCCCGCTGCGGGGAAGTGGATGAGCTGGAAGCCCATGTATCGGGAAGTGGTAATGTAATCTATTCAGGCAGTCCGAAAGTCAATGCCAGAATATCAGGATCGGGCCATGTTAGATCGAGATAGCAGGATTATTTACGGATAATCCTGATCACGCCATTATCCTCAACCTTTATTATGGATGATGGCGTATTTCTTGTTGTGTCGGATTGCCTGTAGCTGACCACATAGTCAGCCGATGCAGCAATCACTTCATCGATCTCACTGAAAATGGCAGGAGCCGGTGCATCACTGATGTTGGCTGAAGTCGATACCACCGGTTTCCTGAACCGTGTTATCAGCTCATTGCAGAATCCGTCGAAACATATCCTTATTCCCACTGATCCGTCACCTCCGCTTACACCGGGGGCAAGGTTCCTACCGTTGGGATAGATAATCGTTAGTGGCTTGTCGGCTACCTCAGCTAGCTGGTATGCAATTTCAGGAATATTCCTGACGTAGCGTTCCAGCATGCCCAATCCGTTAACCAGCACGATAAGGCTCTTGCTGTCGTCGCGCTGTTTGATTGAAAAGATCCTTTCAACAGCATCCTGCCTGGTTGCATCACAGCCCAGTCCCCAGATGGTATCGGTCGGGTATAGTATTACTCCCCCTTTATTAAGTACATCAACAGCCTTTTTAAGGTCGTCGGCAAATTCGTTTGCTTTGATCATGCCTGGCAGATATTAATTTGAAAAATTTTCTGCGCTCCCCTTGGGGTCGGGGTAAACGAAGATAATTAATTGTTAATTATGAAAATTAAAGCAGTCTCTTCCTGAGTTCCTCAGACGATTGGGGCGATAGAAGCGCAAAGGGTATGTCGAAAA
>JAFGXK010000035.1 GCA_016936695.1 Bacteroidales bacterium
GAGAATCAGAACGAGATTTTGTATCAGACCACAAAGCCCGTATCAATCTTCAGGTCGTACAGTGTCGGATTTGAACAGCGAAATTCATGGACCTTTGGCGGTGCATATCTTGGTTCCGACGGAGAGATATCATTCCGGTCCGCGTTCAGGAACCAGTGGACATTCATGGTTGAGGCTGCCTATCACTCTCAGGATATTGACAACAAAATCCTCAGGGGAGGGTATGACATGCTTATGCCTGCGAGTTATGAATTCAGGGGAATGCTGAGTACGGACGGTTCAAAGAAATTCATTGCAACCCTTGGAGGAGGTTACGACAAGGCTGCAAGCAATTCCGCTTCGTCCTGGGGAATTCAGCCCGGTATCTCGCTGAGGCCGTTCAGGATACTGAAACTTGGCATAACCGCCGATTATGAGGAAAACCGTGATGAACTGCAATATGTTGCCACCAGGACAGACCCGTCGACATTATACAGGAGATACATTCTCGGGACGATTGACCAGCGTACGCTTGGACTGACTTTCAGGGCCGATATTAACCTGACTCCCGAGTTTTCGATTCAGTATTATGGAAGTCCTTTTATCTCAAGGGGAAATTATTCGGAGCTTAAAAGAGTCACCAGTCCTGAGGCAAAAAATTATAACAACAGGTTTGCTATATATCAGAATCCATTGATTGCCGGCGATACTTATTTACTTGGCGACAATGATGATGGAATCCCCGTGCTTGTTGAGGTTGGCAATCCCGATTTTAACTTTCACCAGTTCAGGTCAAACCTGGTTGCAAAATGGGAGTACCGGCTCGGTTCCTTCATTTATTTCGTATGGTCGAGCGACAAAACGGGAAGCAACATATTTTCAGGTTCATCGCTTGAAGATTCATACGGATATCTTGGTGACATCTATCCAAACAACATTTTCATTGTTAAATTGAACTATTGGTTCTCATTATAGTCAGGATAAAGTCTTGTCGGGAGGCATGGTTCAGTGGGGAATAACCAGCTATTGTCCGGTCTGCCCAAACGGTTTTCCCTGATTACGGGAACTGACTGAAAAACTTAAGATAATGACAGGTATAATTGACAATAATGGGGTGATAAATGAGTTTTATAAGCTGATCGAGCCTGATTTGCGGAACAACCAGAAGGAGAGAAAATGCATCGCGGGCTGTAATTTGGTCATACTGAATTGTTACGTTGGTCGTCGAAAATATGCAGGAGGTCAAATATTCTCCCAATTCTTTTGCGGGGCTGATAAAATTCCCCAAATTTGACCGTACTATCAGCATATAATCGAACGAAGCATGGTATTGTTAGTTATTCTTAATCCTGTTTTCTGATAATGAAAATATTGATTTGCGAAGATAATCCTATGGCAATGAAGACTCTCTCAGTTATTCTTGAGAGGGAAGGATTTGATGCTGATGTGGCTGAAGACGGAAATGAGGGGATTGAAATGCTGCAGAGGAATGAATATGATCTGCTGGTAATTGACATACATCTGCCCTACAGGAGCGGTCTGGAACTTATTAAGTTCGTAAGGTCGGAACAAGGCAGGGATACTCCGGTTATAATTCTTACTGCATTCAGCGACAGCCAGATGCAGCGACAGGCAGGAGAGCTGGGCATAAGCGATTATATTGTGAAGCCCTTTAATCCTGCTGATCTGGTTTCCAGAATTAAAACATTACTCAACAAATAAATTATGAGAAGGCTTTTCATATTTCTTTTTGTTGGGAGTTTAATCACCATACTTTCAGGACAGACCCCGGTTCAGTCGCAGGAGGCTGACAATCAGGAAATCGTCAATCCGGAAGCCGAATATCTGAGGATAAGAACCATGGCGTTTGAAGGCAACCTTGAAGCTGCAGCGGCTGATGCGAGGAAACTGCTCAACGCCTATCCTTCATACGGTGACGTAAGGATACTTCTTGGCCGGATACTTGCATGGCAGAAGAATTTTGAAGAAGCCGAAGCAGTAATCGACACTCTTTTACTTACTGAACCGGAAAACGCTGATGCACTGTCGGCAAAACGCGACATATCGCTCTGGTCAAAGGAGAATACAGCAGTTGTAACCGATTTCCGTACGGGTTATTCATTTGATCATTTTACTGAACCTTATACCAGATTCTGGCAGGTCTTCAATGTTGGGGCAGGTCACCGTTTCGGCTGGGGCCCGGCTGCCGCAGGGATCAATATAGGTAACCTCATCACCGATCAGGAGACCGATATTTATGCCACCGAGGTCCAGTTTGAGGCCGAAGCCTATCCGCGCATCTCCGATAAGAACTATGCCTATGTTGGTTATGCCTACAGCCCTGGTAATTATTTTCCGACACACAGGGGAGCTTTCGAGTTCTGGGAAATCCTTCCCAAGGGCTGGGCAGTTTCGGCAGGGCTTAATTACTATTATTTTGACAGGAACATATTCATAGGGCTTGCATCAGTTGAGAAATATCTCGGGAAGTACTGGTTTTCAGGCAAATGTTATGTATACTTCAAGGACGACGGCCCGAGGGCTTCATTTTACCTGAATGCACGACGCTATTTCAACGATTTCAATTACCTTCAGCTAACTCTCGGAACTGGTACGGCACCTGATGAACCATACAATATAAGGGAAGATATAAACCGCCTTAATGCTCACAGTGTGAGGCTTGCCTACAACTTTACGGTTAACGGCCGGTTTACGGTGAAGGTAGGAACCGGTTATTCGCGCGAGCAATACGATGGAGAGGGAGGTCCGGCATGGAGAAACAGGTTCGAAGGCAATGTTAATCTGATTTATGCAATTAAAATGAAGTGATGAAACACCGGGTCATTGCAATATTATCACTTCTTGTTTTTACTGTTCTGAAGGCAGGCCATACAGCCGACTATTCATTAAACAGGATCCATCCTGAACCCGTTTACATACCTGATGGCGCATACCTTATTACAGAAGGGGTCAATGAAGCCAGGCTCAATGATGTCATTGATCTTTCAAAGGATTTTTATCCTATTCAGATAGGCGCCTTCAGGGTTAAGTCGAATGCTGAAAAGATGTACAATGAGGTATCGGAAGTTCTGGGAAGTGATGTTGCAATAATAGAGGAAGACGGGTACTTCAAGGTCAGAGTCTCGAAGCTGAACCTCGACAAGGTGAAGAGTTACATTGAGCCGGCAGAGGAACCGTATGAAAATGAGTCTTTTCAGGAATCATCAGCGCCATTGGCCGACACAATTGCAACCGCCGCGATTACTGCCGATACTGTACAGGAAGCCTTTGTGGCTATTCCGCCTGTAATTGAGATGCCAGCACCGGCTTTGGAACCCCTGGTCGATAAGCCGCCGAAGTTTTTCCTTTTGAATTCCGAAAGCCCCTGGCTGAAGCGTATCAACTACTTTGGCAAGTCATTCGCCCTGGTCAATGCCCTTATAATTACTATTTTCATTTCATTCGTTACGATGATAATCCTGCTGATGGTCATCCTGCTTAACAGGAGAAGGATGGAAAAGGAGGAGGACCTCAGGCAATATCTTGCCGAAACCTATCAGGGGATGATCATTGACTACCTGTTCACCGGAAGCAGTCCGGATAATTTCCGGAGCATTGCTTCTGACAACTACAGAAGGCAGTCCCTTATTGATCAGATGATCGACGTGAGTGTTAATCTCAAGGGGGATGCCGAGGAGAAGCTTAGCGGCCTCTATCTTTACCTCGGCCTCGACAGGGACTCGATCAGGCGTGCCCACGACTACCGCTGGCATAAGAAGGTAAAGGGTTTCCGCGAGCTTGCCTTTATGAACATAAAGGATGCCAATGACGAAATCTACAAGGCTCTCAATTCCAGCAATGAAATTCTCAGGATGGAGGCCCAGATAGCGCTTGTAAGGCTTACGAACGAGGATCCCTTCAGTTTCCTTTTCCAGCTTGAAAGACCTTTTTCGCTTTGGGAGCAGATCACTCTTCATGAGCTGATAATCCAGCATGACCTGCCGGTGCCCCAATTCAGCAAGTTCATCAAGGCATCAAATCCGACCGTTGTCATGTTTGCTCTCAGAATGATCAGGGAATTCAAACAGAGGCAGGCTGAGGATGATGTCAGGGAGGCACTTGAGCATCCCTCACAGGAAGTCCGCAAACTGGCAGTGGAGATTGCCGGTGATCTGGAATTCCGGTCCACCCTGGAAGTAATGAAGAGGATGTACAAGTCACAGGATAACCATACTTGTCTTGAGATCATCAAGGCAATGGCCAAGATGCCCGATCCTTCACTTCTGGGGTTCCTTAAGCTTGTACTCGACAAGGAGGATGATGTCCAGCTCCAGATCGAAGCCACCAAAGCTATCGAAAACAACGGGGAGGAAGGCGTGAAGACCCTTGTTAAGCTTATGAAGTCGGAATACAAGAATTACAATATAATTGTCAGGCACGTGCTTGACCGAAGAATATTCTAGAAGCCATGGGAATCTTTTTTGCACATGTTATCTTCTACCTGACGCTGGTGCTCTTCGCAAGCTACCTGATGCTGGGTATATTTTCGGCAATTGCGCTGCGTAAATATCTCCGGAAGAACAGTTTCATCAATTACAACTCGCTTGTGCTTTCGCCTCTCAGCCCTAAGATCTCAATTATTGCTCCGGCTTTTAACGAAAGCAAGACCATCATTGATAATGTTCGCACCCTGCTTTCACTTTACTACAACAACTTCGAGGTTGTTATAGTAAATGACGGTTCGACCGACAATACGTTTGAACTGATGAAGGATGCCTACGATCTTGTAAGGGTGAACTATTACTTCGATTACAGGATCCCGTGTGAAAGAATCAGGGGAGTTTACCGATCGAAAAATCCTTCGTACAACAGGCTCACCATTATCGATAAGAACAACGGCGGCAAGGCTGATTCACTGAATGCCGGAATAAACATCTGCCACAGCGACCTGTTCGTATCGATTGATGCCGATTCAATTATTGAAGCTGATTCGATACTGAAGCTGGTTAAGCCTTTCCTTGAGCAGAAAGACAAAAAAGTGATCGGAACCGGTGGTGTGATTAGAATCGTTAATTCATGCGACGTTGAACGCGGTCATATCAGGGAGATCAAGGTTCCTTCAAAATTCCTTCCCCGGCTGCAGGTACTTGAATACACCAGGGCCTTCCTTCTGGGACGAATGGCATGGAGCCAGCTCGACGGACTTATGCTTATTTCCGGAGCGATGGGTTTGTTCGACCGGGAAACGGTAATTAAAGCAGGCGGATACAGTGTCAAGACCGTTGGAGAAGACATGGAACTGGTTCTCAGGATGCGCCGCTATATGGCCGAGACTGAAACCAAATATGAAGTAACCTATATTCCTGATCCGCTTTGCTGGACAGAGGTGCCATCAGACCTGAAATCGATGAGGAAACAAAGGACACGGTGGACCCGCGGGCTTATTGAATCGCTCCGCACACACCGGAAGATGTTTCTTAACAGCCAGTACGGAAGGCTGGGTCTTCTGGGTTATCCCTACTGGTTCTTCTTCGAATGGATGGCGCCGCTTATTGCTTTCGGCGGTTTTATCTACACCATATATCTTATAATACGCGATTCCCTCAACTGGCCGTTCTATCTGCTTCTTTTCCTTTTTGTCTACTCGTTTGCGGTTAGCATATCAACCTGGGCCATACTGTTCGAGGAAATTACCTTCCATAAGTACAAGAGGAAAAGAGACGTTCTTAAGCTTGTCGGAGTAGCTTTTCTGGAGCCGTTCTTCTATCCCGTACACACCTATTTTGCCGTCAGGGGTAATCTTGAAGCCCTGAGAGGTAAAAAAGGATGGGGGAGTGCCGAGCGTTCCGGCTTCGATAAGAAGAAGAAAGCCCGCACAAGGGTTATTGACGATACCAGTGATTTCAGTCAGTAAATCCGGGTAATCCTGTTAATCCGTTCCTTATTATTTCCAGAGATTTCTTTTCCCTCGATACTGTTGGTGGTACCGTCAGCCATTTTTCCCAGTTGTACCTGCTGACTGTTGAGGTGACATCCCTGTCGAGGTAAACCGACACAGCAATACCGTCGGATGCCGACGTTGAGATCACATAGTTGTATCCTCCGTCATAGGATACGGCCCCGTCGATCACTTTCATCTGTGTGGGATCAAAGAAGTACAGCAAGGTCCACGGAACACGGATCCTTATTTTATTGCCGCTCCATGCAACTGCAGTCATCTCTCCGAAAGTAAATCCTGAAGAGTTTTCCATGGGGAACCTGCCTATATCCTGTCCATTGAGTTTGTACCCGTCATTATACCAGTGCATCAGTATCCAGGGAGCACCGTCGGTTATTGTGCTGCGGAACCTCTGGACCGAATGGTTTGAAAGATCAAAGCGCGGGGTAAGTCCGTCCATGTTGTAGGCTTCGGTAACATGCCAGAGTGCAGTATCCTGCGACATAACCATTGTCATCAGGAATTCCGACCTGTTTTCAAGGTCTCTTCCGTTGGGCAACCTCGATTCACCGAGGCTTGCAAGATAGGTGTCAAAAGCTACCATCACCGTATCTCCGGCAGCCAGTTGTCTGCCAGCCTCTATATCGAGGAAGAAGAAGCTGTTATCGTGAGTAGCTTTGATGCTGCTTACCGGACCCGACGGTTTGTCGTTAACGTATGATATAAAAGGCTGGACAATTTTCTGATCGAACGAAATTAGTCCGAAATTCTGTTCCGGTGAGGTGAGGTTATGCCAGAGCTGCCTTGTAGGGATGGTATTTCCTCCCGAGAGTGTGCCATATGCTTCGAGATAACTGACAATCCAGGTAGGCTTGAACCATTCGTCCATCCATGCAAACATGAAACCTCCCGCGCAACCTGAGGTGATAATATTGTGCATCAGCCTCATGTTCTTCTCACCCTGCTGTTTTTCTGAATAGCCTCCGTGGTGCATGTTGCTGAACGACTGGTGTGCGCTTCCCCAGCTCGAGGGCACTCCGAATTCGGCAATAACCAGAGGCATATCGGAATAATGTTCCTTCAGATCGTTGAGATAACCAAGATAGCTGTTTGGCCCGTACTGGTCGCTGTAGGTCAGGTATGAAGGTTGCTCGCTAATGAAATTCGGATAATAGGGATAGGCATGATATGATGCAAAAATACCCGGTTCAGGATCACTGAGGTTTATCTTTGTCATATCATAATGAGCCTTGTCCTCGTCTGTATAGATCTCCGTGGGATGCGACAGGGGATCGAGCGTTGGCCAGCTCGAGAAGCTTACCGGCCTTCTGACTGTATAGTTATTTGATTCATACTGGATGGTCAGCTCAAGCATTCTTGTGCAGAATACCTCGCTGGCCTTTGCTCCACTGATGCTGAGATACCTGCCGCTGAACGAAGTGACTGAAGGATTTCTGTTATCTGTTGTATCGACTTCCTGCGGACTTATTTCCCTGCCTAAAATATAGCCGGCAGTCCATCTTGACACATCGGAGAGGTATCTGCCGTATGACTTTCCGTACCTGTAACCAACGTCGCCGTTACCGTTTATGCAGTCAATCACCTCCTTTATGTCGTTTGTGAAGACATCAACCCTCCTGAGCAGGTCGTACGCCTGAGGATTGTGCGCATCTTCAACCTCGTCGAGCCAGATTCCCTGGAAGAGAAGAAGCGGATTATCGGGATGCCTCTGGTTGTAGTTTGCAAGTTTCTCATAGAAGACCGGCGGATGGAGGGTATAAACCCTGAGGCTGTTAAATCCTGCTTCAGCCATTTCCCTTATCCAGTTCTCATACACTTCGGGAGCAAGGGCATAGCCGATCTCTCCCGGGAAATATCCGGGAGGCGATGACCCCAGGTTGATCCCCTTCAGGAGAAGAGATCTGTAGCCGGTTCCGGTATGCATAGCAATGTGGTTTCCTGCTGTTTTGAAAGGCAGTTCCTGACGGAGTGTTAGCTCAAAATCGATTATCGTGTCGCGGGCGATTGTGATATCTGTAAGTCTCACAGGATAGTAATTATCACTATGAACCGTTGTGGCCACCTGGAACCTGAACTCGCCGGAGGAGAGCGGAATAACCGGAGGCATCATATCAGGCTCAAGCGCCGTACCTGCCGAATAGCCTGAGAATCCCCTTGCCTTTATCAGCTTTCCCGACAGGGTTTTTCCCCTGAAGGTGATACTGTAGAAATAAAAGCCGTTTGGCTGAGGCGCTCCGTTCTGGTTGCATCCGTCCCATACTATATGGTAGCTTCCGGCATCTATGGAGTCAAAATACTCCTCCATGACCTTCTTCCCGGAATAATTGTAGATCGACAGCCTTACATCCCCGTCGCTGTTAATAATAAAAGGTACGTTCACCGAATAGCTGAAAGGATTTGGATAAGGTGTCCCGACTTCGATCAGGTGCGATACGTCTTCGTATATATTTGATATTCTGAGTGAATATGTTCCATCGGTTAGTGTCCTCGCCGAATATTCGGTAGTTCCGGCAATCATTGAAACCCTTGCATTCGGAATTGAAGCTCCGTACTGATCAGTCACCACACCTGTGACGTAATAGTCACGGCCCAGCAAATCAGCGCTGTGGAATACCTGTGGCAGAATCATCAGCAGAAACATAAGGAAGGCCCGGGATGAAAAAATAATTGTTCCATACGAGGTACCCGGGGTATTACTCTTGCAGAAAATATTGAGAAGTAGCATTAATTTGTATTTTTATGATCATCAAAACAGGGAGAGCTTCAATATATGGATATTAACGGAGTTTCATACAGAAATATTGAGGGGAAAGATAATAAAGAGATTGCAAACCTCATAAGGGTTGTCTTCAGGGAATTTGGCATTGACCGGCCGGGAACCGTTTATTTCGATCCGACCACTGACGAATTGTCTGAACTTTTCAGTATAGGAGGGTCGGTATACTGGATAGCCGAGGTTGATGGTAAAATGGCCGGAGGGTGCGGTATCTACCCGACCGGAGGCCTACCCGAAGGCTGTGCGGAGCTCGTCAAGTTCTATCTTCTTCCGGAATACAGGGGAAAGGGGATAGGAAGGGTACTTATGGAGCTCTGCTTTGATTCGGCCAGGAAGATGGGCTACCGTCAGCTTTACCTTGAATCGCTGCCGGAACTTTCAAAGGCAGTATCGATGTATGTGAAGTCGGGATTTACCCATATAGACCATGCTCTGGGAAATTCAGGCCATTTCGGCTGCAATATATGGATGATAAAGGATTTGTAACACGTTATAACATTGTTATAACATGGTTGGAAGTATGTCACAATCGATTTTCTTGGAAATTTAACCCCTTCACACTAATCTTTATACACATCTTGTTTATTAAAATTCTTTATCTCAGCAACTTCTGCCATTTTTTACCCCCCAGCCCCCCTAAACTACCCTTTATACACATCTTTTAATAAAGTCAGATCACTTCATTTCCATTTTACCTTATACCCCCCACTGAAGGATTTCGGGACCACCAGAAGATGGCCTTTCATCCCGGTTTGTTCCACCCCCCCACCCCCCTAAAGGGGGGCTTAAGAATCAGAATGATAATGCTTTATGAGGTTGTGAGTCACACCCCTAAACAGATTATTATGTTTTGATTCGCAGATTTCTTAAATTTGATTTTCGCTGCAATAAGTTCTTTTGAATGAAATCGAGGGTGATTGAGAGAAATATGTTTTATGCTGCCAGCAGGAATACTTTTGAAATGGCACATGCTCTGCGGAAAAACATGACTGATGCTGAAAAGATCCTATGGAAAAGGCTGAAAGATAAAAGAATATTTAAGGTCAAATTCCGACGGCAGCACCCGGTTGATATTTTCGTGCTTGATTTTTATTGTCATGAGCTTAAGCTTGCCATAGAAGTCGACGGTGAGATTCACTTAAGCACTGAAGCGAGGGAATATGACGAAGGAAGAACTTACGAACTTGAAAAGTACGGCATTAAAATCCTCAGGTTCACAAATGAACAGATATTTGAAAACCTGGATGAAGTTCAAGTTTATATACTCAAAATAATCAACGACATAGCCCCCCTTTAGGGGGGGTGGGGGGTAGACCCAGCCGGCAGAATTGTCATTCACCATAGCCCACAGGTAAGTTAGGGGGTAGACAAAAAGGATAAACGGACACTGATTCTAACTTGCAAAACGATGTGTATAAAGGGTAAGCCCCCCTAAAGGGGGGTAAAGAACACATAATGTTTAATGTAGTAATCCATTGATAACCCATACATTGATAGTTTTTTGTTTTCGGATCGAAAGCTCATGCGGGGCTATCAATATCATTCGATGTGCCCCCGTAAATAGTTGTAATTCACTAGACTAAAGCCTCCCTTTAGGAGTTGGGGGGTAAACAAAAAGGGGAACCGGACAATGATTCTAATTTGCAGAAAGTCTTTTCAGAATTTCACATTTCTCATTCCCGAGGTGCAGTTTCTGCAGATTGGGATTGATTTTCTGTCTGAAAGCACCTTAAGCCTGAATTCCCTGAATTTATTTCCATGCCAGATCTCCCTGAAGGTTTCCGACTTCAGGTCGCCCATTTCATATTCTGCATCCTTGTCAAAGCAGCAGGGCAGTACCTTTCCGTCCCAGGTGATCACCGGATTCAGCCATAGCCTGAGGCACCGCGATGGCATGGGGTTTTTTATGGCGAAACTGCCCCCGGAAGTCTCATACCGGGCATACTTACCATTGGAGGGCATCCATTCGCCTGCATCATGACCATCGATCACCTGCATCGATTTAAGCCTGAGCGATGCCTTTACCTCTCTGGCAAACGATTCAGCCTGAGCTATCTGGTGTTCGTTGAACCGGTTGACAAGGAACTGCAGTTCAAGCTTCATGTGGGAATTGAGCCTTTGCCTCTCGAGGCTTACGTTCCTTATCCCGTCCATAACCGTTTCAAGGTTTCCGTTTATCCTGTACCTGGAGTACGACTGCTGGTCCATCCCGTCGAGCGACACTATCAGCTTGTGTATGCCCGAAAGCACTGTTTTCCTGGCGTTTTCCCCTCCAAGATAGTGTCCGTTTGTGCTGATAATGACCTTTGTTTTTTCTTTAAGCTGCAGGAAAGAAAAAATATCGGGGTGAAGAAATGGTTCCCCCTGGAAGTATAGGCTTGCATAAAAGATGAAGGGGTTGAGTTCGCGGATCGCCTTTTTATAAAGTGCCGGGTCCATAAATCCCCTTTCCCTGAGCATCATGCCCGAACCGGAGGCACATTCGGGGCAGGACAGGTTGCAGTGGCTGGTAAGCTCAATGGATACAGTGGCAGGCATGCCGTAAGTAACCGGAAGTCCGGTAAGTGAACTCACAATATATGAATATGCTGACCTTACTGCATTTGCCGGTTTAACAATTATTCCTGCCATGTGTTAATTTATAGGAAGAAGAGTACGAATATCCGCTTCAAGATAAAAAAAATACATGAACCGGATAGGGTAAAGATGCTGTCAGTTGGTCATAAGGGTGAGAAGAAACTTAAAAACGATTAGCAGAAGATTTAATTTTAATAACTTAATGTTATAATGCCATGAAAACCATCAGGAACTTATCATTAATCGCACTGCTTCTGCTGCCGGCCTTTACCGCGGCAACAGTGTATGCAGGAACTTCTCCCGACAGGAAGAAGAACACGCAGGAAACAATCCTTACCTTTAAGGGAAAGGTAATAGATGCTGAATCGGGAAACCCATTGGTATTTGCATCGGTAGCCGTAAAGGAAACCAATGTTGCCACCATTACAAATATTGACGGGGAATTTCAGATTAAGATCTTTGAGACTCAGACATCCAGGAACCTGGAAGTGACCTTTCTCGGTTACAGGAATAAGACAATCCCGCTTACAGAATTAAGAGAGAATGGTTACAATAATGTGATTTCTTTAACGCCTGCCCCGATCCCCATCAAGGAGATAGTCGTCAAGCCGATCGATCCTGAAGTCATTGTAAGGAATGCAATCGGGAGGATAGGCAAAAATTTCGCCGACGAGACCAACCTGATGACTGCCTTTTACAGGGAGACAATCCGCAAGAACAGGACATATGTTTCAATAGGTGAAGCTGTTGTCGAGATTTTCAAAGCTCCCTATGCAAACGATATCCGTTTTGACGGAGCCAGGATCTACAAGGGCAGGAAGGGATCGGATGTCGAAAGAATGGATACCGTTCTGTTCAAGCTTCAGGGAGGACCGATTACCGTGCTCCAGCTTGATATTGCAAAGAACACCGAGGCGATATTGACAATCGATGCCATGAAATACTATGACTATTCACTTTCTTCTGTAATCGAGATCGATGACAGGCCTCACTACGTGATCACCTTCAAGCAAAAGCCTCATGTGGATATGCCGCTTTTCATGGGTAACCTTTACATAGCCATCGACTCTTATGCGCTTACCGAAGCAGAATTCGGGTTCAACCTTGAGGACAAGGATGCCGTGTCGTCAATATTCATCAAGAAGAAGCCTCTCGGGATGCAAGTAACACCAGAGATAGCAACTTACAGGACTCAGTATCGTGAACAGGACGGCAAGTGGTACTTCGCATATTCAAGGGCTGAAGTGAAATTCAAGGTGAACTGGAAGAAGAAACTCTTCAACACCTTTTATACAACCATGTCGGAAATGGCAATAACCGACCGTACTAACGAAGAAGTGATTAAATTTGCAGGAAAGGAGAAACTCAGATACAATGATGTATTCTCCGAGCAGGTAAGTGCCTTTACCGATCCTGATTTCTGGGGCGACTATAATGTGATTGAACCCGACCAGAGCATCGAATCGGCAATCAGGCGGCTGAGCAGGAAGCTTAAATTCAGCGACAGGGATGATCTTGAGAAATAATTAAAGTATGCCGGGGGATTCTGAGATAGTAAGGAGGATCAGACAAGGTGATAAAGGACAGTTTGAGTCACTTTTCCGGTCCTCCTATGTTTCCCTGGTAAGATATGCCAGAACGATGACAAGAGATCATGACACTGCTGAGGAAATTGTTCAGGATCTCTTTTTCAGGCTCTGGAAGGACAAGGAAAAGCTTCAGATTGAAAGTTCTTTGAACGGTTACCTTTTCAGGTCTGTTCACAACCGCTGCCTGCATCACATCAACCACAACAAGGTAGTTGAGAAGTATGCCAATGAAGTGGTTATGTTAAGCTCCGGGACAGGAGAAGACACTGCGGACCTGGTAAACTACAACGACCTTCAGGCAAAGATTGTCCGGATACTGGAAAGACTTCCTGAAAAATGCGGAAGGATATTCTGCATGAACAGGTTTGAAGGTCTTAAGTATTCGGAGATAGCTGAAAAGCTCTCAGTGTCGGTAAAAACCGTTGAGGCAAACATGGGAAGGGCGTTAAAGGAATTCAGAAAAGCACTCGCAGAACAATGAAAGACATAAACAACACCGGAAAATACACTGACAGGGACTGGGAAGAACTTGCAGCCCATCTGTCGGGAGAGAGAACCGGCAACACGGAACTCCTCAGCCGGTTTGCTGAAGAGGACAAACATAATACTGTAATTTACTGGAAGGAATTGAGAGAGATGGACAAAGAAAAGGAAATAAATGTGGATCAGGCCTGGGATAAGCTTTACTCGAGGCTTAAGAATAATGGATTAATCAGCGAAGAGCCTGCAGTCAGGAGAAGATTCTTCACCCCCGCCCTTTACAGGATCGCCGCTGCATTGCTTCTTTTACTGGGCATAGGATCCGCATTGCTGTATATGTATAACAAGGACCTCTTCGGCAGCCTTATCGTTGTTGCCACTACCGAAGATCAGAAGAACCTGGAGGTGACGCTTCCCGACGGGAGCACCATATTCCTTAACCGGAACACTCAGGTCACTTACCCCCGTAACTTCGGTGAAGGAGAAAGGAGTGTTACTCTCTCCGGGGAAGCTTACTTTGATGTAGCCCGTGATGAGTCAAAACCGTTCACCATTGATGCGGGGGAAGCCATTGTAAGAGTACTTGGAACATCTTTTAACGTCAGGACTAGCGATCAGGATTCACCGGTCGAAGTCTTCGTCAGGACAGGACAGGTGATGGTAACAGGCACCGATGAGAACAACGGTCTGGTACTCGACCCGGGCTATATAGGGACTGTTTATCCCGACAGGGCTGAGCGTTCCGTTAATACCGATCCTAATTACATGTCGTGGAATACCGGGCTTCTTGTATACGATGGCCAGACGCTCGACATAGTCTTCAGGGACCTCAAGAAAGTCTACAATATGGATATAGTAGCTGATGATCCGGGTATCCTTTCACATACCTGGACCTCACCAATCGATAATCAGCCGCAGGAGACAATAATTCGCTTAATTTGTGCTAGCTTTAACCTTGGTTATGCTAAAGATGGGGATGTTTACCATCTGAAAAGGAAATAACAAACACTCAGTATAATGTCGGTCAATGGCACAGTATCGAAGATTCTAAAGGCCATTGCATTGTTGATGTTACTGATACCGCCGCAGAAGCTGTTGTGCCAGGAGGGTATCCTGGATTCGGTGTTTACCTTCAGGGCAGGATCAATAAAGACAGGCAGTGCCCTCGACATTATTACAAGGGAAACAGGATACCATTTCACTTACGACAGCCGTCTTGTCAACCCTGAGAAAAAGGTTGAAATGAACTTCAGGCAAATCCGCCTGAAGGTGGCTCTCGACAGCATTCTCAAAGGCGATTCACTTGTTTATTCAGTTATTGACGAGTTTATAATTATCTCGAGGGAGATACCGCCCCCTGCCAGGGTAGAGACCGATTCGCTCACCAGGCCTCTTCTAAAGGACATCACCGGTTTGATTGTTGACGGTGAATCGTCCGAACCTCTTTCTTTTGCAGCTATAGGACTAAAGAACACAGGCAGGGGTTCCGTTTCAAACAACAACGGGGAATTCGGATTAAGGATCCATCCCGTTGATTACGACGATACCCTTGTTGTTTCGTATCTTGGCTACTATGCCAGGGAAATTCCTGTGAGGCAATCGCTTGGGAATTTCTTCAGGATTGAAATGAGAAGGGAATTCATATCGATCCCCGAGATCATCATTAAGAACCAGATCCCCTGGGATATTGTAAACAAAGTGCGGTATAACCTTACACGTAACTATGGGAACACTCCTGCCCGCACCACCGCTTTTTACAGGGAGGGCGTTTTGAGAAAGAACGAGCTTCAGACCTATTCCGAAGCTGTCCTTCAGATATATAAGAGCGCCTATTCCGGCACTCTTTTGAATGATCAGGTTAAGGTGTTGAAAAGCAGGAAGATAGAAAACCTCGGTATAAGTGATACGATAGCAGTAAGGCTGAAGGCAGGATTAAACACATGTCTCCAGCTTGACGGCATGAAGCACGGGTTTGATTTTATCTCTGGCGAGAGTATGCTGGATTACACCTACAGGCTTACCGACATCGTATCCTTTGATGAAGAAGCTGCTTACGAGATAGAGTTTTCCCCGAGAGAGGATGCCGATGTGCCGATGTTTCGCGGATCATTATTTATTAATACTTCGGATTTTGCCCTGCTGAAGGCGGAATTCAGCATCACCTCCGATTATCTTAAGGAGATGAGATCGTCATTCATATCAAATCCGTCGCGGGACTTCACAACCTGGCCTGTTTCAGTGGATTATTCGGTTTCGTACAGGAAAGTGGCCGGAAGATATTACCTTAATCATGTCAGGGGGGACCTCCGTTTCGAGTCGAGGCAGAAAAAAAGAATTTTTAAGACCCTGTTTGATGTCTTCTTCGAGATGGCGGTTACCAGCTCGAGCCTTGAGAATGTGGTGAGATTTGAAAGAGAAGAGCTGGCCCCGGTGCATTCGGTTTTTTCAAGGACAATCAACAGTTATGATCCCGTTTTCTGGGGCGATCAGGAGTTTCTCAAGCCTGAGGAGAATCTTCTCAATGCTTTGAAAAATATGAGGGTAAAATTGCAGGAATTCAGTGAATGAGTTTCCTATTTCCCGGACGGTAATCGTCAGTACTGATTAATAAGATTGTACAGTTCAGTCAGGTCGGGAGTAAGGACGATCTCGGTTCTCCTGTTCTTCTGGCGTGCTTCAGGGGTATTGGCGGCTTCAACCGGGATGTATTCGCTTCTTCCCGATGCTGTAAGTCTGGCAGGATCTATTTTTGTTCCTTCGAGCAGTGTTCTGACCACCGTCGTTGCCCTTTTTACACTCAGGTCCCAGTTATCGATGAGGTTTCCGCTGCCGGGATTGTAAGGAACATTATCAGTGTGACCTTCAATTGTAACCTGAATACCCGGGTTCTTCTCCAGGACTCCGGCAAGTTTTCTGAGGGCATTCCGTCCATTTGCGTCAATATCCCAGCTTGCCGACTTGAAAAGCAATTTTTCGTCAAGCGACACATACACTTTACCGTCGCGATTTGTTACTGTAAGGCCATTGTTCTCAAATCCGAGCAAAGCTTCCGAAACCTTTTGTTTGAGGTCCTGAACGATTTTTTTCTGGGAGTCGAGGATCTTTTCGAGTTCAGCCATGCGCTCATTTTTTTTATCAAGTTCCAGAGTCAGCTCGTCGAGCGATACCTTTTTGAGATCCATTGAATACTCCAGCTGCCTCATGATATCCTCCTTCTGACGCAGGTTATCCTGAGCCGCCTGAAGATCGGCCAGAAGTTTCCTGGTCTCGGTCAGGTTTCCTTTGATCAAATCATCCTGGGCAATCTGCAGGGCATTGAACCTGTCGGAGAGGGTGTTCATTTCCTCCATGGCCTTGTTCCGTTCAATTTCGGCAAGGGCAATATCCTGTCTCGAACTGGCAATCTCAGCTTCGAGGGCAGCGATTTTTGACCCGATTTCCCTGTTTTGCATTGAGAGGGTAAGATTCTCGGTCTTGAAATCATCCCTGTCAATCATATTCTGCCTGCTTGCATTCTGGAGTTCGCGATACTTGCTGGCCGGAACGCAAGAGCAGGCTGCAATTGCAAACAGAACGGCAAAAACGGCCTTAGACTTATTCATATTCAGGATCAGGTTAGTTTGTTATCTGCAGTGACAAAAATAAGAAAATCCGCTATAAGGGATGGCAAACATAAGGCAATAATAATTGTTATATTTGCACAATCTATTTTACCTGTTTAGGAATGTACCAGGAGGAAAATCTTCTGTTTCAGATCTCATCACCTGATGACCTCAGAAAACTAAAGCCCGATGAACTTATAAGGCTTAGCGGAGAACTGAGGCAGTATATAATTGATATGGTAAGCAAAAACCCGGGTCATCTTGGTGCCAGCCTTGGTGTTGTTGAGCTTACGGTCGCTCTGCATTATGTTTTCAATACACCGTATGACAAGTTAATCTGGGATGTAGGTCATCAGGCCTATGGGCACAAGATACTGACAGGCCGGCGCGACAGGTTTCATACCAACCGGACCTACAAGGGAATCAGCGGTTTTCCTAAAATGGACGAGAGTGAATACGATGCTTTCGGAACGGGGCATTCCTCAACATCCATCTCGGCTGCACTTGGAATGGCCGTGGCATCCAAAAAGATGGGCGAGAAGCGGCATGTGGTTGCCGTGATAGGGGATGGAGCCATGACTGCAGGCCAGGCTTTTGAAGGCCTTAACAATGCAGGTATGGCTCAATCAGACATCCTTGTAATTCTCAACGATAATAATATTGCTATCGACCAGAATGTTGGGGCTCTGAGGGAGTACCTTCTGGATATAACCACCAGCAAGGCTTATAACCGCTTCAGGAACAAGGTATGGAATTTTCTCGGAAGGTTCGGTAAATTCAGTCCCGGCGCCAGGACTGTAGCCAGTCAGATACAGTCGGGTCTCAAGAGCACCCTTCTGGACAAGAGTAATCTTTTCGAAGGATTGAATTTCAGGTATTTCGGACCTATCGACGGTCACGACATACTTCATCTTGTAAGTGTCCTTCAAGACCTGAAGAGGATTCCCGGACCGAAGCTTCTTCATTGCATGACCATCAAGGGTAAGGGATTGAAGCAGGCGGAGCAGAACCAGACCGCATACCATGCTCCCGGGATATTCGACAGGGAAACCGGACTGATAATAAAGACAACCGATGCAGGAGTACC
>JAFGXK010000036.1 GCA_016936695.1 Bacteroidales bacterium
ATTTTGATTTTAATGGTATGATGGAACCGCACATGATTGACTTCGTCGAGCTCGCAAGCTCGGTTGAAAATTATATTCTTATCGTGTATGTGATTGTGGTCAATCATGTGGGTTTCATACCGGATTTTTTTTGATCATATCGCCTGCAAAGATCTTATGATCCGGCAAGCGAAGAAATTGAAATGGTTTCACCAAGATACAAAGTTCCTGTGAATTTTACATGGGTTTACAGCAGCCGGAATAGCTCACTTCTTATTATCTTTAGAAAATCATAGACAGACTGATAACAGTATCTGACCTTCAATAACTAAACAGGATGAAGACAATTTATTGCACAGTATCAGGGCTCCTGATTTTAACTTCGGGTCTTTTTGCACAAAATCCAATAGTACCAGAGGGTGTTTACATAGCTGATCCTTCAGCTCATGTATGGGCTGACGGGAAAATATACGTCTATGGTTCCCGGGATGAAAGTCCGGAATACTATTGTTCAAAGAGCTACCGGGTTTTGTCATCTGACGATCTGAAAGGCTGGAAAGTTTCCGGGGAAAGCTTTGCATCAGCCGGACCAGGCGATCAGGTCCCATACAGCGATGCCTACCTCTATGCTCCGGACGCACAATACTATAAAGGCAAATATTATCTTTACTACTGTCTGTCTTCAGCCATTAACACGGAGGGAGTTGCGGTGTCAGATTCTCCGCTGGGTCCTTTTAAAAATGGGACGCCAATCGATGTCGGGCGTTTCAACCAGATCGACCCCGGTGTCTTCATTGATGATGACGGAAATGCTTATTATGTGTGGGGTCAGTTCAATGCCAAAATGGCCAGGATGAAGCATAACATGATGGAGATTGATACAGCTACTATAGTGGAAAATGTTATCACTGAAGAAGATCATTTTTTCCACGAGGGATGCTTTATGATCAAGAGGAACGGGCTTTATTACCTTGTTTATGCTGATGTAAGCAGGGGAGGAGCTCCCACCTGCCTGGGATATTCTGTCAGCAGTAAACCGATGGGGCCCTATACCTATAAGGGAGTTATTATCGACAACAGGTTTTGTGATCCGAATATCTGGAACAATCACGGATCGATTGCGGAATTCATGGACAGATGGTATGTTTTTTACCACCGGGCAACAAATGGAAGTGTTGCAATGCGGAAAGCCTGCCTTGAACCAATAACCTTCAGGGAGGACGGGACCATTCCCGAGGTCGTTATGACCTCGCAGGGAGCAGGAGATCCTCTTGATGCCTTTAGTGATACGGATGCGGCAAGAGCATGTCTTCTTTATGGAAATGTGCGTATAAAGACACTAAGGAATGGGAATGAGGTGCTGGGTGAGATATGGACTAGGGACAAGGTGGCTTTCAGGTATCTCGATTTCGGTAATGGAGCCGATTCTCTGTCGTTAAGGCTGAAACCAGGCAATAAATCCTTCAGGATAAACATAAGTGCAGGATCCGTCTGGACAGGCTCATTGGGAAGCATCGAGGTTCCGGCACAGGCTTCGGATGAATGGATAACGGTTACCATGGCTGTAAAACCCGTGAAGGGGATTCATATTCTGTGGTTTACTTTCTCCGATCCGTCAGCGAAAAGCAACTACATGATCCCTTCTGAGTTCGGTAATTCACAGTTTCAGAGCCTTTGCACAATCGCCTCTTTCAGGTTTTCCGGAACAGATACTAAATAGTTCAGTTGATGCATTCTGGCTAGCAACTGAGGAAATATTTGCTAAATTTATAAATAACAGACAGTAAAATTCCCATCATGAAAATTTTGATCAAAATTGGAGCAGGATTGCTGATTTCTCTAGCGATCCTTTTATTAGCTTTTTTTATCTTAAGGATCAACCCTAAGCCTGAAATCATAAAACTGGAGCGCAGGACGGTCTCAGATGAAGAGATAGATAAAATGGCCCTTGATGCAGTTGGAAAGATGACGTTGGAAGAGAAGGTAACCATGATGACTCCGGTCCTTAAAAGCATGTTGAAGTTTGTTCTGGAAATGGCTGGCAACGGAATGAAGTATAACCATGATTCCTATCAGGCCGGAGGTAATGCGAGGTTGAATATTCCGACAGTGCGATTTTTTGATGGTCCGCGTGGACTGGTGAGCGGAGAGGCCACATGTTTTCCGGTTTCCATCGCCCGGGCCGCTTCGTTTGACAGGGATCTGGAATATAGGATTGGCGATGCAATCGGCAAGGAGGTCAGGGCTGCGGAGGGAAATTATTTTGGAGGGGTTTGCATCAATCTTCTTCGGCATCCTGCCGGAGGAAGGGCTCAGGAAGGGTACGGGGAGGATTCCTATCTTACCGGACAGATGGGAGTTTCATTGATGAAGGGAGTTCAATCGAACAATGTTATGGCATGTGTCAAGCATTATGCCGTTAACAACCAGGAAAATACACGTTTTGATGTGAATGTGGAGGCTGATGAAAGGGTATTGAGGGAAGTCTACCTTTCACATTTCAGGGAATGCGTTAACAATGGGGCTGCAAGTGTGATGGGTTCCTACAATAAATTCAGGGGCGACCAGGCTTGTGCCAGCCAGCATCTTCTTACCACGTTATTAAAAGAGGATTGGGGCTTCAGGGGATTTGTCATCAGTGATTTTATTTTTGGAGTTAAGGATACGGAATTATCTGCCAAAGCCGGACTTGATATAGAGATGCCAGCGACCATATTTTATGGCAGTAAGCTGTTAAAAGCCGTAAAAGACGGCAGGGTTCCGGAAAATCACATTGATGAGAGCGCTTTCAGGATTGCAAGAACAGTTTTAAAATATGAAACGGCTCCCGATCCGCTTCCTGATTATCCTGAATCTCTCATTGGCTCCAGCGACCATATTGCACTTGCGCTTGAAGCCGCTGAGCGATCAATGGTATTGATGCAGAATAATAATAAGATTCTTCCTTTTGACAGGAAGGAAACAAAGCGTGTTGTTGTGGCTGGAAAACTTGCAGTCTCACAGAACATTGGTGATCATGGTTCCAGCAGGGTAAGACCGGCATTTATCGTTACCCCGTTTGATGGTTTGAAGAACCTTTATGGTTCAGAAGTTGAATTTATCCACGACAGCGGTGAGAACACTGATTCGCTGAAGGCAAAAATTTCCATGGCCGATGCAGTGGTTTATGTTGTAGGGTATAACCATGATGATGAAGGGGAGTATGCAACCAAAAGCAAATATACCACGGGGGGCGACAGAAAGAGCCTCAGGCTTCATGAGGATGAAAGTAGGATGATCCGCGAAACGGCCATGCTCAGCAAGAATTCAGTGGTTGTCCTGATCGGTGGAAGTGCCATTATTGTCGAGGAATGGAAAGACAAGGTCAGAGGGATAATTCATGCCTTTTATCCGGGAATGGAAGGCGGAACAGCAATAGCCAGAGTACTTTTTGGCGATGTCAATCCTGGGGGCAAGCTGCCGTTTACCGTTGCAAGTGATGAGAGTCATTATCCCGAATTTGACATAAATGCCACAGAGGTTACCTATGACAGGTATCATGGATACATCAAACTGGACCATGACGGTATCAAGGCTTCATTTCCGTTCGGTTTCGGTCTTTCTTACACTGAATTCTCTCACGACAGCCTAAGTGTGGCGTGTGGTCCGGATGGGGTAATTGCCTCTCTGAATGTGACAAATACAGGTGACCGGAAAGGCGACCAGGTCATTCAGCTGTATATCGGATTTGATGGCAGCAAGGTTGAAAGGGAACACAAGCTTCTCAAGGGATTTGAACGGGTTTCACTAAACCCGGGAGAGACCAGGAAGGTTTCAATCTCATGTCCTTTTGAAAGGCTCAGATATTATGATCCGGAGACTGGTTCATGGGTATTGGAGAAAATTGAGTACCAGCTTTACATGGGACCGGGCAGTGAAGAGGGAGACCTTCTGAAAAGTACGTTCAGTATCGGTTAGTTCACAGCCGGTCAAACATTACTTTCTTATCTGGTCGAACAGCGACCAGCAAGGCCTTTTATACGGGTATCCTCGTTTTTAAAGATAATAGCATATCCTTTAAATCCGGATAATGAAAGCCACTGATGTAAACTGATCATTGAACTCTTGATACAACGTGGAAACAGCCCTGCTGTTTCTCATAGGTAGCCCAGCATTTTTTCTCTTTCCTCAGCTCATAGATCACTTCTGCAAGGGCTTCTTTCATATACCACTTATCACATTCGGTGACATGGAATTTCCTTATTGAAAACCTTGCATAGGAGATGTCAAAGGCATTTCCGTTAAGGTGCGGACTGTTTTCGGAAGCGTTGATGTTTGTTTTACCCAATCCTTTTATGTTTTCTGATGTCCTTGTCATAGAGGTAATTATGAACCTGGATCCTTTAAATCCTTCTTTTTTTATCTTCTTCCTGTATTTTCTTCCTATCTCATTTAGGAGTTTCCTGCTGTCGGTCGTCAGATACGGATAGCTGTGTTTCATGCTTTCTATTTTATATTTTCTACCGCCCCTGACCTTAACAAGCTGTCCGGAAATAACCCTTTTTGCAAGATCATTTTCATCGGAACATATCTTAATACCTGTCAGCCTTGCCTGAGCCGAATAATCGGTTATCCTGTCATTAAGTTTTTTGCTGTAGATCTGTTGATGATTTATACATTTGCGGCTGAAGTAATTGGCAATAAAAGCCCTGTTGAACTGAGGTATGAAAATAAAGCACAACGAAAAGACACCAAACAGGAATCCCCAAAATTTAAGCCTGTATTCTTTCTTTAAGCGTATTCTCCTCATAAACTTTCTGCCTCAGTGAAGCTATAAAAATAACTTCCATACTGTACATAAAGCAGTAGAGATATTCACAGATTTTGAAAAGTATTAACAATTCATACTGACCGGGAACTGAGATTCTAGACAAGTGCTGTTACAACGTCTTCCATGAGTTTCAGGGTTCCCACCACAGGATCGCCGCCTGCCTCATATTCAACAGATATGTAGCCTTTGTAACCGGCCTTGTTCAGTACGTCAACGCATCTTTTGATATCCACATCCGGGAATCTTGTCCATCTTTTTGCATGGACCATTGTTCTGGCCATGGGGACCAATACCTCGAGGCCGTGATAAAGCATGTATTCATGTTCCCAGTTGCAGAAATCGGGCGAAGCCTCGCAGAAGGGGCTGTTGACCTCATTCAGTATTATCCTGATGTTTATTGGATTGGCAGCCAGTCCCCAGTGATTTTCGATTGTTACCTTAACACCGGTTTTTTCACCGTATTCAGCCATCTCTTTAAAGGACTCAATGGCATTTTTAAGATAGGGTACAAGTTCAACATTCTGCGGGTATCCTCCCTGGATCACAGATGCCGGTATGATCTGCGGCCCTCCGGTATTCACCCTCATTGACTTAACTCCTATCATTTTAGCTGCATCGAGCCAGAGTTTTGCCACTCTGATGCCTTCTTTTCTCAGATCATCATTGAGATCCGCTATATTTCGGGGAGCGTTGTTGGATATATGTATTGCCTTTGTACCAGTTAAGGCAATTTTTGAAGCAAGCTTTTCAAGGTATCGTTTTGCTGAAGGAGTGCCGGGATCGAATTCGCCAATTCGGGTTTGCCCGTTCCTTTCAACCTTTGCAAACATTGAGTCGTCGGTAACATCACCGAATAATGAGGACCAGAAATCCATTGCAACCACTCCGGGGTAGGTATCCTTCGTGAATTGAGGGAAATCGAGCAGGGTAATCTCACCATATTTCTTCTTCAATTCGAGGGTCTCGGGCCTTTCAGCTCTTCCCTGGTAG
>JAFGXK010000303.1 GCA_016936695.1 Bacteroidales bacterium
CGCTGTCGACAAAGACATTCTTGACATAGAGATTACTTTCCTCTATCCTTACACCCTCGTTCTTTGCCTGCCAGTTAGCAATAGCAGAAAGCAGAAGTTTTTCAAGTCTGCGCGATGCCTCCTGAGAACTGAATTTCAGAATGTCGAGAGCCTTGTTGACTTCAATTCCGCTTATAAGCCCTGTGACAAGCCTCATTTTACGGGGTGAGGTCGGACAATTCCTGAGAACCGCCTGGTACCTCTCTTTTGCAGCTTCTTTTCTCTTCTCTGCGCTGTTTCTTTTTCTTGCACCCATGTCTCAATGTTTTTCAGTTTACATTACTTGTTACCAGAGTGACCCCTGAAAGTACGAGTGGGAGCAAACTCTCCAAGTTTGTGACCCACCATGTTTTCCGTAATGTAAACAGGGATGAATTTATTTCCGTTGTGAACTGCTATGGTATGTCCGACAAAGTCGGGCGAGATCACCGATCTTCTCGACCATGTCTTGAGGACCGACTTCTTCTGTGTCTTGTTCATTTCAAGGACCCTTTTTTCCATCTTGAACTCAATGAAAGGACCCTTCTTGATTGATCTGCTCATAGTATATCAGTTATTTTTTCCTTCTTTCAATAATATGCTTTGCAGAATATTTCTTCCTGTCGCGGGTTTTGAAGCCCTTTGCCGGAATGCCTCTGCGCGATCTGGGGTGACCTCCGGAAGCCCTTCCTTCACCACCTCCCATGGGATGGTCAACAGGGTTCATCACAACACCTCTTACTCTCGGACGTCTGCCCTGCCAGCGTGAACGCCCGGCTTTGCCCGATTTCTCAAGATTATGATCGGAGTTCGAAACAGTTCCTATCGTAGCACGGCAGGTTGTCAGAACCATCCTTGTTTCACCCGAAGGAAGTTTAATTATCGCGTACTTTCCTTCCCTGGCTGAAAGCTGTGCAAATGTTCCGGCACTGCGGGCGATTGCACCACCCTTGCCAGGCTTCATCTCAATGTTGTGCACAACCGTTCCGAGCGGTATATCGCTCAGAAACATGGTATTTCCAATCTCTGGAGCCGCATCCTTGCCCGACATGATATTCTGTCCGACCATAAGCCCGTTAGGGGCAACTATATACCTCTTTTCTCCATCCTCATAAACAACAAGGGCAATACGCGATGACCTGTTGGGGTCATACTCAATTGCCTTCACTGTCGCCTGCATACCATCTTTATCCCTTAGGAAATCGATGATCCTGTACATCTGTTTGTGACCGCCTCCGATGTACCTCATTGTCCTTTTGCCGTTAACGTTCCTACCTCCTGATTTTCTGAGCGGTCGAAGCAAGGATTTCTCCGGCGTGTCCTTTGTAATTGTGTCAAAGGCACTGATGATCTTGTTTCTCTGACCTGGTGTAACAGGTTTTAATTTTCTGACTGCCATACTGGTTGCTAAATATTGCTATAGAAATCAATTTTGTTCCCTTCAGCCAGTGTGACCACAGCCTTCTTATAAGCTGCCGTCTTTCCAACGAGAAGACCCGATTTGGTATTCCTGGACTTCACCTTGCCACCGTATCTGATAGTATTGACCGATTCAACAGTTACTCCGTAAAGCTCCTCAACTGCCTTCCTGATCTGAATCTTATTGGCCGACCTTTCAACAACGAAACCGTAGCGATTGAATTTATCGCCGTCTTTCGTCATTTTTTCCGTCACTATAGGTTTAAGCAGAATCTTCATCACTTAAATATTACATGTTTTCAAAAGTTGACTGCAAAACGTCAATTGCGCTCTCCACAAGTACGAGTGTTGAAGCTTTCATTATATTGTAAGTGCTTAATTCATTTGCCGTTACAACTTCAACCCCTTGTACATTTCGGGATGACAAATATATGTTTTTATTTTGTTCCCGTAAAACATACAGCGATTTTTTATTGAGGATATTCAGGTTATTGTTCATCCTGACAATTTCCTTTGTCTTGGGTGCCTCAAAGGAGAAGTCTTCCAGGACAATGATATTGTTTGCAGATGCCTTATATGAAAGTGCTGATTTTCTGGCAAGCTGTTTGATCTTTTTATTCAGCTTGAAGCCGTAAAATCTGGGCTGCGGTCCGAAAACCCTTCCTCCTCCGCGGAACAAAGGATTTTTCAAGCTTCCTGCACGGGCCGTACCGGTTCCTTTCTGCCTCTTGATCTTTCTGGTACTGCCGGCAATTTCACCACGCTGTTTGGATTTGTGAGTTCCCTGCCTCTGATTGGCAAGAAACTGTTTTGTATCCAGGTAAATAGCATGATCATTAGGTCTAATGCCGAAAATCGAGTCGTTAAGAACAACTTTTCTCCCGGTCTCCTTGCCTTCGCTATTAAGAATCGCTAATTCCATCATTTTGTAATTATTACGTAACCACCTTTAGGACCCGGAACTGATCCTTTCACTATTAATAAATTGCTTTCAGGCATAATTCTGATCACTCTCTTGCTTTCAGAATATACTTTTACTCCGCCCATCCTTCCGGCCATTCTCATACCGGGAAGCACCCTTGACGGAAAAGATGAAGCGCCCAGTGAACCTGGTGCCCTGCCCCTGTTATGCTGTCCGTGTGTCTGACCTCCGACTCCACCGAAGCCGTGACGTTTTACCACTCCCTGGAACCCTTTTCCTTTTGACCATCCGCGAACGTCAACCCAGTTGTCAGCGATGAAAAGTTCAGTGGTGAGCACCTCTCCCTCCTTAACCTGACCTTCCGCGAAGCCGTCGAATTCGATAAGCTTCCTTTTCGGAGTTGTGCCGGCCTTTCTGAAATGACCCATTTCAGCCTTAGTGGTATGCTTTTCTTTTTTCTCGTCGAAACCCAGTTGAACAGCGGAGTACCCGTCCTTTTCAATAGTTTTTACCTGAGTAACCACGCACGGGCCTGCCTGGAGCACGGTACAAGGAATATTCTTTCCGGCTTCATCGAAGACGGAAGTCATTCCTATCTTTTTTCCTATTAATCCCTGCATCTCTTTATTTCTTTACTGGTTTCACACTTTTATTTCTACTTCAACCCCGCTGGGAAGCTCAAGCTTCATAAGAGCATCAATCGTCTTTGGCGTTGAGCTGTATATATCGAGCAGTCTCTTGTAGCTCGAAAGCTCGAACTGCTCCCTGGCCTTTTTGTTCACAAACGGAGAACGAAGGACAGTATAGATCTTTTTATGTGTCGGAAGCGGAATCGGACCGCTCACAACTGCACCTGTTGATTTCACTGTCTTTACGATCTTCTCGGCAGACTTGTCCACCAGGTTGTGATCATAGGATTTCAGTTTGATACGAATTTTCTGACTCATTTCTTTAAAGAATTTTTCCTTTGGTGATTTCTACAATTCTCTTAGCTATTTCTGCAGGTACCTCCTCATAATGCGAGAACTCCATCGTGGATGTTGCTCTCCCGGAAGTAAGGGTACGCAGCACAGTGACATAACCAAATTTTTCTGCCAGAGGTACTTTTGCTTTTACTACCCTTGCTCCTGCTTTCGATTCCATACCTTCAACCTTTCCCCTTCTCCTGTTGAAATCGCTTATCACATCACCTACATATTCTTCGGGTGTGATAACTTCTGTAGCCATAATCGGTTCCAGGAGCACCGGACTGCATTTCCCGGCATATTTCCTGAATGCCTGCTTGGCTGCTATCTCAAAAGCGAGGGCGTCTGAATCGACCGGATGGTACGAACCGTCCCTTAGTATTACTTTAAGATTTTCAAGAGGAAATCCTGCAAGGGGGCCGTTCGACATTGCTTCGCGGAATCCCTTTTCTACCGACGGAATGAATTCCTTCGGAATGTTTCCTCCTTTTATTTCGTTTACAAATTCAAGTCCCTTAAATCCGTTCTCTGCCGGCATCAGTGCCGCATAAATATCTGCGAACTTACCCCTGCCGCCTGTTTGTTTTCTGAATATTTCCCTGAATTCGGCCGAGGTTGTAATAGCCTCCTTATAGGCAACCTGGGGCACGCCCTGGTTACACTCGACCTTGAATTCACGCTTGAGCCGGTCAATGAGTATCTCCAGATGGAGTTCACCCATGCCGTTTATTATTGTCTGTCCGCTGTCGGGATCAATCCTCACCTGGAATGTCGGATCCTCTTCTGCCAGTTTACCAAGAGCCACCGAAAGCCTGTCAATGTCGGCCTGTGTTTTGGGCTCTATCGCAACACCGATTACAGGCTCGGGAAATTCCATCGACTCAAGCACTACCGGTTTATTTATTGCACAAAGAGTATCGCCGGTTTTGAGATCCTTGAAACCCACTCCTGCACAAATATCTCCTGCGCTGACCTGCTCCTTCGGGTTCTGCTTGTTGGCATGCATCTCAAAAAGGCGGTTTATCCTTTCCCTCTTGCCTGACCTGGTATTAAGAACCGTATCCCCGGCATTCAGAACTCCTGAATAAATCCTCAGAAACACAAGTCTTCCGACGAAAGGATCAGTGGCAATTTTAAAAGCGAGTGCCGAAAACGGAGCCTCATCATCAGGTTCTCTTGTGACTTCGCTATCATTCCTGGGATCAATTCCCTTAACTGAACCTATTTCTACAGGTGACGGGAGGAACGCAACAACCGCATTGAGAATACTCTGAATGCCCTTGTTCTTGAATGCTGAACCGCACAGAACCGGAACGGCGAATCCGCGCACCGTCGATTCTCTCAGGGCCGCTATTATCTCGTCCTCGGTTATTGAATCATGGTCATCAATATACCTTGCAAGCAGTGTATCATCGACGCTTGCGACCGCTTCAATAAGCTTTGCTCTCCATTCTCCTGCTTCTTCAAGCATATCAGCCGGAATGTCTTCCACCTCATATTTGGTACCGGTTGCATCATCGTTATACCAGACCAGTGCCTTCATTTTGATGAGGTCGATAAGTCCCCTGAAATTTTCTTCAGCTCCTATGGGAATATGAACCGGGATAGGGTTGGCACCAAGCTTTTCATCAATCTCGCTGACGACGCTGAAGAAATCGGCGCCTGTCCTGTCCATCTTGTTTACAAAGGCAATCCGGGGAACATTGTATTTATTTGCCTGTCTCCAGACAGTTTCGGACTGCGGTTCCACGCCGCCTACAGCACAGAATACAGCAACTGCGCCGTCAAGAATCCTGAGCGAGCGTTCAACCTCAACAGTGAAATCAACATGCCCCGGGGTATCTATAATATTTATCTTATATTCCTCGTCCCTGTATTTCCAGAAAGCCGTGGTAGCTGCCGAGGTTATTGTGATACCTCTTTCCTGCTCCTGAATCATCCAGTCCATCTGGGCATTACCGTCATGCACCTCTCCCATCCTGTGTGTCCGGCCGGTATAAAACAGAATACGCTCTGTTGTTGTCGTTTTACCGGCATCAATATGGGCCATTATTCCGATGTTTCTGGTGTATTTCAGGTTGGGGTTCATTTGACTGGGGTATTCCCTTGTATTATAAGTTAAAACCTGAAATGAGCGAATGCCTTGTTGGCTTCAGCCATACGGTGAGTATCCTCTTTCTTTTTGTAAGCACCGCCCTCAAGCTTGTAAGCTGCAATCAGTTCTGCAGCCAGTCTTTCAGCCATCGAATGGCCGGTTCTCTTGCGGGCAAATGAAATCATGTTTTTCATGCTGATGCTTACCTTCCTGTCAGAACGTATCTCCATAGGAACCTGGAATGTGGCACCACCAACCCTGCGGGCTTTCACCTCGACCTGAGGAGTGACATTCTCAAGCGCCTGCCTGAAGATCTCGAGCGGAGTCTTTCCTTCATTCTGTAATTTATTGGCTATTATGTCGAGAGAATCGTAGAAAATTTTAAAAGCAAGATTCTTTTTACCACTATACATAAGATTGTTCACAAACCTTGTAACGTTTGGATCGTTGTATTTGGGATCAGGTAACATGATCCTCTTCTTTGGTTTTGATTTTCTCATGATCTTATTAATTAAGTGTTATTTCTTAGGCCTTTTTGCACCATACTTTGACCTTCGCTGTGTACGGCCATTCACGCCTGATGTGTCGAGTGCACCACGTACAAGATGATAACGCACCCCGGGAAGATCCTTCACCCTGCCGCCTCTGATAAGCACAATGGAGTGTTCCTGAAGGTTATGCCCTTCTCCCGGAATATAAGCATTGACCTCCTTCTGGTTCGTAAGCTTTACCCTGGCTACCTTCCTCATTGCTGAATTAGGTTTCTTAGGCGTGGTGGTATAAACACGCACACAGACACCCCTCCTCTGAGGACAGGAATCCAAGGCAGGAGCCTTGCTTTTATAGATCAGTTGCTTCCTGCCCTTTCTTACTAACTGCTGAATTGTCGGCATAATCAAGTATTGTTTTACATTAAAATTCTTTCAAAAAAACGGTTTGCAAAGGTATGGTTTTTATTTATTAATTTACAAACGCATTACATCTTTTTTCCACCAGATACAAAATACGCATCGGCCACTGCTGATTATCCCCGATAACCGGCATCTTAAACGTCTTCCAAAATGAAATATCTTACTTAATTTTGTAAGTTATAAACAGGTTTCTTCCCGACCTTTCCGCAATGAATATTCGTTTTGTAAACTTACCTCGAAGGAAAAACCGGTACTCCTGCATTTCAAAAAACTGGTGCAAAG
>JAFGXK010000304.1 GCA_016936695.1 Bacteroidales bacterium
AAAAATTAATTAAAATGTCATTGTCAGAAATAAAACTTTGACCATGTTCAAAGGGTCTTTTTGATTTTTTAACAAATAAACCCCTACCTTTATGAAGAATAAATTCTACGACATGAGACGGATACTTATACTGATAATACTCTCAGCGTTTCTTGCTTCGTGTGCATCGCTGGGAAAATACAGGGAACTCCCTGAAGTAAAAGCCTGGGAAAGTGAAATAGAAAAATTTGAACAGTTAGACGTTGCGAAATCATATCCTTCCGATGCAATAATGTTTGCCGGAAGTTCAAGTATCAGGCTATGGTCGACCCTTGGCAAGGACATGCTTCCCTACAATGTCATCCAGAGAGGATACGGCGGAGCAAAACTGAGCGATTTTGCAGTATATGCCGACAGAATATTATATCCTCATCAGTGTCAGGCAATTGTACTTTTCATAGCAAACGATATCTCGGGCAGTGATAATGACAAGAGCCCGGTGGAAGTTTCACAGCTTTTCAGGAAAACCCTTTACATAATCCGCAGGCAGTTCAAGGACACGCCTGTTTTCTGGGTAAGCGTCACCCCCACCCCACTGAGATGGCATGTATGGCCGGAAATAAAGGAAGCAGGCGAAATGATCAGGGAAATATGTGAAGACCACCGTAATACTTATTACATCGACACCGAGAGATATTTCACAAATTCAAGCGGTCTTCCGCGGGCCGAACTCTTTCGTGACGACAGGCTCCACCTTAACGAGGAAGGTTACAAGGTATGGTCGGGGGTCATCAAGAATGAGCTGAACAACAAATTAATGCAATAACATTTCAGAAAATTCACACTCTTGTTATGAAGAAGATATTCATTCTTTTTGCCATGACTTTACTTTTAAACAAAGGATACGGGCAGGTTGAGATCATTGCCCACAGGGGAGCTTCGTACCTGGCGCCCGAAAACACGGTTGCTTCTTCACGTCTTGCCTTTGAACTCGGCGCCGATGCCGTTGAGGTGGATATCTACCTTTCGGCCGACAACAAGATTGTGTGTATCCATGATGCGAATACCAAACGCACCACGGGCGCCAATCATATTGTAAAAGATACCGGTTCGGAAGTACTGAGGTCGCTGGATGCAGGTTCATGGAAAAGTGCAGATTACAAGGGAGAAAAGATCCCGTTTCTGGAGGAAGTGATCCTTTCGGTGCCCTTAGGGAAAAAACTGGTGGTGGAACTCAAATGCGGAAGTGAGGTACTCCCTTTGCTTAAAAAAACTGTAGAAAAATATCTTAAAAGCCGGGAATTTAGCTTCATTGCATTTGATTTTCAGACAATCACCGACACAAAAAAGACCTTTTCGGACAATCCCTGTCACTGGCTTTGCAGCAACAAGATCCTGCTCGAAAAGAATCTTCCACTTGTACAGGGTGCCGGTCTTGACGGAGTCAGCCTGAGCTATGGCCTGATCGACGAGCAGGTGGCCGGGAAGGTAAAGGACCTTAATCTTGAACTCTATACCTGGACCGTTGACGATCCGGCTGAAGCCCTAAGGCTGATACCACTGGGCGTAATGGGCATAACAACAAACAGGCCGGGATGGCTTCGCGAACAGGTTTTTTAACCGATACAGAAGAAGAACAAAACAAGCTCATAAAATTGCCGAGATGAAAAATCAATTGTCGCGCCGGAAATTTGTAACCAGCGCCATGGGTGCCGGAACAGGCGCATTAATCTTTCCGCAGCTTTCCTCATTAACGCTTCAGCGTGAAGGGAGCCCGGTAAGGCCGATAATAATAACCAGCCACTCAAACGAGACCGGAAAGCTTGCCATGGATGCAGGATGGGAAGTGCTAAAGGCAGGAGGCAATGCAGCCGATGCCGTGGAAAAAGCCGCCAATGTCATAGAGGCTGATCCTGAGGATACAAGCGTCGGCTACGGAGGTCTGCCTAACGAACACGGGGTGGTCCAGCTCGATGCTTCATTCATGGACGGGAAGACCTACTCGGCGGGTGCCGTGGCGTGTCTCGAAAACATCAAAACACCCTCTTCTGTTGCAAAGCTTGTGATGCAGCGGACCGATCATGTCCTGCTTGTGGGGGCCGGTGCACTGGAATTCGCCAGGGTGTGGGGATTCAGGGAAGAGAACCTGCTTACAGAAAAGGCAAGAAAAATATGGCTGAGATGGAAGGAAGAACTCAGTCCGGATGACGACTGGGGATCGCCCGAACATCTTCAGAATATCAGGAAAAAGGAATCATATTACAGAGATTTCCCCGATATCGAGCATCATTACGGGACCACTAATGTACTTGCGATCGATGCCAACGGAGATATAGCAGGATGCACCACGACAAGCGGACTCAGTTTCAAGCTGAACGGACGTGTGGGCGACTCCCCCATTATCGGGGCCGGCCTTTATGTTGACAACGAAGTAGGAGCCGCCGGAGCCACAGGCCGGGGTGAGGATGTAATCAAATCATGTGCATCATACTACATAGTTCTCAGGATGAAGGAAGGCATCGCACCACAGAAAGCCTGCGAAGAGGCACTCCGGATGATAATCGACAGGTACAGGAAAATAAATTCTGACTTTTATCCATCGGAGAAATTCGTTGCAATAAACAGGTTCGGAGAGTACGGCTGCGCTTCAATGACAGGGAAAAGAAATCCTCAGATGTCGGTAATGAGCAGTAACGGATTCCTGAGGCATGAAGGCATAGTGGCGTACTCAGGGAGGCCATAGTCTTTAGATATCAATATTTTAGAAATAATGTAATTTTTCGGCCTG
>JAFGXK010000305.1 GCA_016936695.1 Bacteroidales bacterium
CCATGAGGCATATATAATCGCCCTTTACCGCCACAGGTACAAGGCCATCCTTAACCTGGAAGCTTTGGTTTCCGACTATTCCGAATCTGTCCGGTCCGACAGGGGTGTAATAGGGGACGGCTCGACAATTGTTAGCTGCCGTAATATCAGGAATGTGAGGATAGGCCCCCACAGCAGGATCGACGGAGCCATCAACCTGGATGAAGGATCGATTAACAGTTGCACTGAAGATCCGGTCTTTATAGGCCCCGGAGTGATAATGGAGCATTTTATTGTCTGCTCAGGGTCGATAGTTACCGAATCAACCCTTATCGACAAGTGCTTTATAGGTCAGGGCTGTGTCCTCGGAAAACACTATTCAGCCGAAAATTCATTGTTTTTTGCAAACTGCGGCGGATACCACGGGGAAGCCTGTTCTATTTTCGCCGGGCCCTACACTGTCACCCATCATAAATCAACACTGCTCATAGCAGGGATATTTTCATTCATGAATGCCGGCAGCGGTTCGAACCAGAGTAACCATATGTACAAGCTCGGACCCATACATCAGGGTATCATGGAAAGAGGTTCAAAGACAACAAGCGATTCATACGTTCTCTGGCCGGCACGCATAGGTCCATACACCCTCGTCATGGGGCGTCACTACAAAAACATGGATACTTCATCTCTTCCGTTCTCCTACCTGATTGAGAGCAATGATGAAAGCATTCTCGTTCCGGGAATAAACCTGCGAAGCGTAGGAACCATAAGGGATGCCCAGAAATGGCCGCTCCGCGACCGCCGCAAGGACCCTGTGATACTCGATCAGGTGAACTTCAACCTGCTGAGTCCTTATACAATAAGAAAGATGTTCGAGGGAAGGGAACTCCTTCAGAAACTCAAGTCGGTATCGGGCCCGGTTTCAGGTTCTTATTCCTACAACAATATGGTAATCAGGGGTGGTTCCCTGGAAAGGGGAATCCGGATGTACCAGACAGGGATTAATAAATTCCTGGGGAATTCACTGATAAAGCGGCTTGAGAAGACTGAATTCACATCCAACATTGAACTTCAGAAACGGCTGAAACCCGATCATAACATGGGCAAAGGCGAATGGGTCGACCTGGCTGGTCTCATAGCTCCGGTTAAGGCTGTAAACAAACTGCTCGACGACATTGAAAACGGGGTAATCAGTACAATAGGCGGAGTGGCAGAGGCTTTCATCAGGATGCATGAATCATACTACAAGTGGGAGTGGACCTGGGCATGTGAAAGGATTGAACAGGAGGAGGGTAAGCCGGTGAAGGAATTTACCGCAACCGACATAATCAGGATCACTGAAAGATGGAAGAAGAGTGTTATCGACCTTGACAAAATGCTATATGAGGATGCAAGAAAGGAATTTACTCTGTCGTCCATGACTGGTTTCGGGATTGACGGCGGTGAGGAGATTAAGAGGCTCGATTTTGAACAGGTCAGGGGTGCCTTTGAATCAAACGGGGTTGTCTCTGCCATTCAGGATCACATCGAGCAGAAAGATGCTCTTGGTAACGAACTGATCGAAAGGATGTCGAGGATTAAAAGCTGACCTATCTTCCCGAGTACATCTTCTCGTAATATTTCTCATAGTCTCCCGACAGGATTTCCGAGAGCCACTTATCGTTTGACAGATACCAGTCAACCGTCTTTTCAATCCCTGTGGAAAATTCCGGTATGGGTGCCCATCCCAGCTCAGAACGGATCTTTGAGGAATCGATGGCATATCTCAGATCATGGCCGGGACGGTCCTTTACAAAGGTGATAAGCTTTTCCGAAGCGCCCTCCGGCCTTCCAAGCTTCCTGTCGAGGATCCTGCAAAGAAGCATTATCAGGTCAATATTCTTCCATTCATTGTTTCCTCCAATGTTATATGTCTCCCCTGCCTTCCCCTTGTGGAAGATAAGGTCGATAGCCGCGGCATGGTCCTCAACATAAAGCCAGTCGCGGATATTTTCTCCCCTGCCGTAAACCGGTATGGGCCGGTTGTTCCTTATGTTGTTTATAACAAGCGGGATCAGCTTTTCAGGGAACTGGTTGGGGCCGTAGTTGTTTGAGCAGTTTGAAATGACAACCGGCAGGCCGAAGGTGTGACCGTAAGCCCTTACCATGTGGTCGGAACCGGCTTTTGACGCCGAATAAGGGCTTTTGGGATCATAGGAGGTCTTTTCGGTGAACAGCCCCTCGTCGCCCAGCGATCCGTAGACTTCATCGGTTGAGATATGGTAGAAAAGCCTTCCTTCCGTTCTGTCTTTCCAGGAGGCAAGTGCCGCGTTGAGGAGATTGACTGTCCCCACAATGTTTGTGAAGACAAAATCATCGGGAGCGGTGATCGACCTGTCGACATGCGATTCGGCAGCAAGGTGTATAATGCCGTCAAAGTCGTACTTCCGGAAGAGATCCAGAACCGCCTGTTTGTTAACGATGTCGATCCTTTCGAAGACGTAGTTCCCGCAATTCTCGATATCGGTCAGGTTCGCGAGGTTTCCGGCATAGGTGAGCTTATCGGCATTGATAATATGGTATCCGGGATATTCCCTGACAAGACGCCTTACAACATGCGAGCCTATGAAACCTGCTCCTCCGGTAATAAGAAGTGACTTTGATGGTACCATTTTATTGGCTTTTTCTTATAGCTTTCTCCCATTCCCATGCAGTTCTCATAGCTTCATCGAGGGAGCTTTCAGTTTTCCAGCCGAGCTCCCTGTTTGCCAGCGAAGGATCTGCCCAAATCTTCTCGATGTCGCCTTCCCTTCTTCCTGCGATCTTATAGTTAAGACTGATGCCTGAAACACGTTCAAACGATTCAATAGCCTCAAGCACCGTAACACCCTTGCCGGTGCCCAGGTTGAATACCTCATAGGCGGCCTTGTTCTTTTTCTCAAGAAGCCTCCTGACGGCAGTTACATGAGCTTTAGCCAGGTCGACTACGTGCAGGTAATCCCTGACGCATGAACCATCGGGTGTGTCGTAATCATTGCCGAAAACCTTCAGCTCCTTCCTTAATCCGTAGGCGGTCTGGGTTATGAAGGGCACAAGATTTTCCGGAACACCCCTGGGAAGCTCGCCGATAAGAGCTGAAGGATGTGCTCCTATGGGGTTGAAATATCTGAGCGAAATTGCATTAAGGTTTTCACTCGCCCCAATAGTGTCGCGGATGATCTCTTCTCCGATCTGCTTTGTATTCCCATAGGGCGAGGTTGCAGGCTTCACAGCAGCATCCTCGGCCACCGGAAGCTTCTCGGGCTGTCCGTAAACAGTGCATGATGACGAGAAAACGAAATTCGGAATTTCCCGGGTCCTCATGGCATCCAGCAGGTTCATGAGCGATACCAGATTGTTGCGGTAGTATTCAAGAGGCTTGTGAACCGATTCTCCGACAGCCTTGTATGCCGCAAAATGTATTATGCCCGATATATCATTGTGATCAGCGAAATAATCATACAGTTTTTCATGGTCGGTGAGATCAAAAACCGCAAGCGATGGCCTTACACCGGTTATTAACTCTATTCGGTCGACAACCCCGGCCTCCGAATTGTAAAGGTTGTCTATTATGGCAACTTCAAATCCTTCTCCGATAAGTTCGACTGTTGTGTGGGAACCAATGTATCCTGTTCCCCCGGTGACCAGTATTTTATTTTTCATGATGATCTGTTCTGAATGCGTTATCTTTTGTCTGCATACTTTAGCAACGGGTGATAGTCGCCTACAAATCCGACCGGATTGGAGTTTCTTATTGTAAAAGCCGTTATCACCGACTGCTTCGCATCGTTGAGTCCGAATCCTTTTCCGGCCAGTATTTCATTGTACGAGGTGGTGTGAAGCTCTCCGAAACCTTCGCTGAACTCAATCTCCTCTCCCTCAACGGTGATCGACCTGTAAGTTCTTTTGCCTGCTTCCCTCGCTGATGCGGGAAGGTCATCGGCATCTATACTCAGGAACCATCTTACCCTTGCGTTCTCCAGTTCGAGATATCCGCCAGCCTTGTTGGGCTGTGTCAGATGAACAATGTTTTTGGTAGTGTCGCCAAAGATCCATCCAAGCATATCGAAGAAATGGATCCCGATATTGGTGGCAACACCTCCCGACTTCTGCATATCACCCTTCCACGATATGTAATACCAGTTACCCCTGCTGGTTATATAAGAGAGATCAATATCATAAATTTTATCCTTTGGACCATTTCTTATCTTTTCTCTCAGGGCGATTATCGCAGGATGAAGCCGAAGCTGAAGTATTGTATATATCTTCCGCCCTGTTTCATTTTCAATTTCCTGGAGGGCCTCCACGTTCCAGGGGTTCAGGACTATAGGCTTTTCGCATATAGCTTCGGCCTGTTGCCGCAGTGCAAACCTGATATGCGAATCGTGAAGGTAATTGGGGGAACAGATACTTACATAATCAATTTTTGTTCCCATTCTCTTCAGTTTGTCAAAATGCCTGTCGAATCTTTCAAACTCGACAAAGAAGTCACTGTGGGGAAAATACCCGTCAAGCAAACCTACGCAGTCAAATTTGTCGAGGCTGGCGAGAAGATTATTCCCGGTGTCCTTGATCGCTTTCAGGTGGCGCACTGCGATATACCCCGCCACACCTATCAGACCGAAATTCTTCGGATTGGATTCCATAATATCTTAATTAACAATAAATTTTATCAATCAGTAATTTTGCTGACATTTCCATCCTTCAACGCATACTTCTCACCGCTTTCAGGGCAGGTTGCATGGCCGCCGGCGTCGAATTGAAGCTTATGGCCGTATTCGCTCATCCATCCTGTCTGGCGGGCAGGATTACCCACAACCAGGGCGTATGGCTTAACATCCCTGGTAACCACCGCTCCGGCCCCGATAAAGGCAAACCTGCCAATCTTATGGCCGCATACAATGGTTGAGTTGGCCCCGATAGTGGCTCCCTTCTCCACTATGGTCTCTGCGTACTGATCCTTCCTGTTAACTGCACTTCTGGGATTCGTGACATTGGTGAAAACCATCGACGGTCCCAGAAAGACATCATCCTCACAGATAACGCCCGTATAGACCGATACATTGTTCTGAACCTTGACGTTTCGTCCGAGCTTCACTCCAGGCGAAATAACCACATTCTGTCCCAGGTTGCAGTAAGCCCCTATTTCCGAACCTGTCATGATATGACTGAAATGCCATATTTTCGTTCCTTTTCCAATACTCACCCCATCGTCAACGACGGCCGTTTCATGAGCGAAATATTCTTTTTCCATTATTTGTGTTTTTCAAAGAATTCAAGGATGGTTCCCGTAATATGCTCAAGCTGGTTCTGTTCCATTTCTGTATGGACCGGCAGTGAAAGGACTTCCCTGCATAATGCGGTTGTCACCGGAAAATCATTCTCTCCATAGCCGAGGTAGTGGTAAGCTTCCTGCAAGTGAAGAGGTCCGGGGTAATAAACCATTGCCGGTATCCTGTTCTCCTGCAGGTATTTTTTCAGATCATCCCTCAGCCCGTTTATCACCCTGATCGTGTATTGGTGAAAGATATGCGCAGAGTATTTCTCTCTTTCCGGGATCACAATCTGGCTGCATCCCGGGAATGCCCTGTCGTAATAAGCAGCAACTGCCTGGCGGGCCCGGTTGAAGCTGTCGAGATGCTTCAGCTTGACCCTGAGGATCTCAGCCTGGATCGTATCGAGCCTTGAGTTGATACCGATATCGTTGTAATGATACCGCACTTTCATCCCGTGGTTTGCAATACTCCTTATCTTCCTTGCCAGATCATCATCGTCGGTATATACTGCGCCTCCGTCGCCGTAACAGCCGAGGTTCTTGGATGGGAAAAATGATGTGGTCCCTGCATTGCCTATGGTCCCGGCCTTCTTTTTTGTTCCGTCGGGGAACAGATAATCGCTTCCGGTTGCCTGTGCAGCATCTTCTATCACAAGCAGATTATACCTTGAGGCAAGCTTCATGATACCTTCCATATCGGCACATTGGCCGAAAAGATGAACCGGAACTATCGCCCTTGTTTTTTCAGTGATGGCTTTGGCAATCCCTTCAACCGAGATATTGAAGGTGCCGGGATCGGGATCGACAATGACCGGCTTCATCCCAAGCAGTGCCACTGTCTCGAGGGTTGCAATAAAGGTGAAATTGGTGGTTATCACCTCGTCCCCCGGCTTCAATCCAAGCGCCATCATCGTTATCTGAAGGGCATCCGTACCATTGGCACACGAAATAACATTCTTCACACCAAGATATTCCTGCAGCTCCTCTTCGAAGAGCTTTACCCCGGGACCCTTTATGAAAGCTGATGAGTTGATTACCGAGAAGATTGCATTGTCAATATCCGACCTGAGCCTCTCATACTGGGTAAGCAGGTCGACCATCTGTATCTCTCTCATGAAAAATGAAAATATTAGGCTACGAATATAATATTTTTTAACGGTAAATATTCCCTGATGGAGTGCCTTCATGTCGTTATAAGGCTTCCTGACAGGTTGATAAAAACGTGTTCTTAAAATGTTAATAACATGACCGTGTTTTTTTAGGGAAACGCTCTCTTATGACCTTATTTTGTTGGCAGTTAAGAGACCATATTTTGGATATCAAAGCTTTCATCAGGGAATTGTTGTTCAGTCACGATTGCGTCATTGTACCGGGCTTTGGAGGGTTTATCGGTAATTTTACACCGGCCCGCCTGGATAAAAGGACCGGGGTATACTATCCCCCTCTCAAGCAGATCTCCTTTAACAGGAACCTGAATCATAACGACGGACTGCTTATAGGCAGGATTTCAATGGTCACAGGTCTCAATTACACTGATTCGCGCCGGATGGTTGAAGAGTTTGCCGAAGATATCAGAACAAGGCTCAAATCAGGCAGGCAGGTGGTTTTTGACCATATCGGAACATTCGCCAATAACCATGAGAATAACGTACAGTTTGAACCGGAACCCGGTATAAACTACTATCCTGGTTCTTTCGGGCTTGAACCGTTCCAGTGGAACCCCCCGAAGGAATACGATGTCAGGAAAAAAGTGGCAGGACGGATCTTCAAGGAACCGGTCAGATTAAATCCCGGAAGGAAGAACCTTTGGAGGGCCGCAGTCCTCGTTCCCGTTCTGGCCCTGCTAATTGCGGTACCATTCAGAAGCGGCCTGTTCCGATCGGGTGTCGAAGCCACATCCCTCAACCCCCTGGTCACAGCCGAATTTGAAAACAACAGAATAGCAATTGAAGAAGCGGTGAAAGCAGAACCCCCGGCTGAGTTGCCCGTCATCGATGAATTCCCTCCGGCACCGGTTGAAACTGTTCAGTATTCAATAATTACCGGAAGCTTCAAATCGGAGGAGAATGCCCTTAAACACATCAGGGAACTGAAATCCGAAGGGTACGAACCGGAGATGAAGCAGGCATCCAATGGATTTATAAGGGTGACGGCTATGACCTGCAACAGCAAGGAGCAGGCTGTTCAGACACGCGACAGTATTTCCGGGAAATTCCCCGGAGCCTGGGTCACAGTAGTTAAATAAATCTATTTGATAGTGCTTCCGTTGCTCACGGGTTCCACCGGAGTAACCATCACAAGCTTTCCATCCTTGTCCTCAGCCATCAGGATCATCCCTTTCGATTCTATTCCCCTTATCTTCCTGGGCTCAAGATTTGCCACAATGGATATCTGCCTGCCGATGATTGCTTCAGGTTCATAATACTCGGCAATTCCCGATACTATAGTCCTGACATCCAATCCTGTGTCAATCTTAAGCTTTAGAAGTTTGGTGGTCTTCGGAACTTTTTCGGCTTCGAGGATGGTGGCTGTCCTGATATCGATTTTTGTGAAATCGTCAAATGTAAGGGAATCCTTTGCGGGATTTACCTGCGATGTTGCAGCCTCATTTGATTTTTTTGACGCTGCAAGTTTATTGATCTGCTTTTCAATATCACTGTCCTCAATCTTTTCGAACAGCAGTCCGGGTTCTCCTATGCGGTGACCTGCAGGAAGAAGATCATCCTTTCCGGCATCATCCCATGATTTAATTGTGAGTTTTATCCAATTTCTTAAAGTCTCCATCGAGAACGGGAGGAAAGGCTCCAGGACAATTGTAAGATTTGCAGTGATCTGCAGGGAGATATTCATTATAGTCTTTACCCTCTCAGGATCAATTGAGGCCAGCTTCCAGGGTTCGGAATCGGCAAGATACTTGTTACCAAGCCTTGCAAGGTTCATCGCTTCCCTGAGTGCTTCCCTGAAGCGGTACGACTCAAGGCTCGATTCCACATTCTCCCTAATCTTCAATATTTCACTGAGCACAGCTCTGTCGGCTTCGGTGGTCTCACCCCGTTCCGGAACCTGCCCGTCGTAATACTTGCCCGTAAGCACAAGAGTGCGGTTCACAAAATTACCGAGTATTGCGACCAGCTCATTGTTGTTGCGTGCCTGGAAATCTTTCCATGTGAAGTCATTGTCCTTCGTCTCAGGGGCGTTGGCGCATAGAGTGTATCTGAGCATATCCTGCTTGCCGGGAAAATCCTCAAGATATTCGTGAAGCCAGACCGCCCAGTTCCTCGAGGTCGATATCTTGTCATTCTCGAGGTTGAGGAACTCGTTCGCCGGCACGTTGTCGGGCAGGATATATGATCCTTCGGCCCTGAGCATCGACGGGAAAATTATACAGTGAAATACGATGTTGTCCTTTCCGATGAAGTGAACCATTTTTGTTTCCGGATCCTTCCAGTACTTTTCCCAGTCGGGAGTCAGTTCAC
>JAFGXK010000037.1 GCA_016936695.1 Bacteroidales bacterium
CCGGTCACGAACAGGAGGAATAATACAGGGTCTGTTACATTTTAACCAGTACACATAACACATATATTATATGGATAGCCAGGAAAAGGTTAAGCAGCTAATCGAACTGAGAGAAAAAGCACGTCTCGGGGGAGGGTTGCAAAAAATTGAGGATCAGCATTCCAAGGGAAGAATGACAGCCAGGGAGCGGATTAACATGCTTCTCGATGAAGGAAGCTTTGAAGAGTTTGATATGTTTGTTACTCATCGTACCGAGGATTTCGGAATGGGGAAAAAGAAATTTCTGACCGACGGAGTGGTAACCGGCCACGGAACAATCGACGGAAGAGTGGTTTATGTGTTTGCCCAGGACTTTACCATCTTTGGCGGATCGTTATCTGAGGCCTTTTCACAGAAAATTTGCAAGGTGATGGATCAGGCCATGAAGGTCGGTGCACCGGTTATCGGGATAAACGACAGCGGTGGAGCCCGCATCCAGGAAGGAGTAAAAAGCCTTGCAGGCTATGCTGAGATTTTCGAAAGAAACATACTTGCTTCGGGGGTCATTCCCCAGATATCTGCGGTATTCGGGCCATGCGCGGGAGGAGCGGTTTATTCTCCTGCCCTTACCGACTTTATTATTATGAGCGAGAAAAGCAGTTATATGTTCGTAACCGGTCCTAAAGTGACAAAGACAGTTACAGGGGAGGAAATATCGACTGAAAACCTGGGCGGTTCAGGCGTTCACGGCACCAAGTCGGGAGTAGCCCATTTTGTGGTGGAAGAGGAGGAGCAGGGACTTATGTTAATCAGAAAACTGCTGAGTTACCTTCCCCAGAATAACATGGAGGAACCCCCTCTTACTGAATGCGACGATCCGATCGACCGCAAGGAAGAAGATCTGAACAACCTGATACCAGAAAACGCGAATCAGCCTTATGATGTTAAGGACATTATTTTCAAAATAGCTGATTACAGCGAGTTCCTTGAGATTCATGCAGGATATGCAAGGAATATTGTTGTCGGTTTTGCAAAGATGGGAGGAATGCCGGTTGGTATTGTAGCCAATCAGCCAAACTTCCTGGCAGGTGTTCTTGATATCGATGCATCGAGAAAGGCTGCAAGATTTGTAAGGTTCTGCGATGCCTTCAATGTTCCCATCGTAACTCTTGTTGATGTACCGGGCTTTCTGCCGGGAAGCGGACAGGAATATGGCGGTATAATTATCCATGGTGCTAAGCTTATGTTCGCCTACGGTGAAGCCACTGTCCCAAAAGTGACTGTTACATTGAGGAAATCATACGGTGGAGCTCATTGCGTAATGTCGTCCAAACAGCTTCGAGGCGATGTAAATTACGCCTGGCCTTCGGCTGAGATAGCCGTTATGGGTCCATCAGGGGCCATTGAAATACTCGAGGGAAAAGCGTTGGCTGAAATAAGCGATCAGGATGAAAAGGCAGCTTTCATAGCCGAAAAGGAGAATGAATACCGTACCAAGTTTGCCAATCCTTATGAGGCAGCAAAATACGGCTTTATCGATGACGTGATTGAACCCCGGAACACCCGCTTCAGGATAATAAGGGCTCTGAGAACCCTGGCTACCAAAAAGGATCCGGGACCAATGAAGAAACATGCTAACATACCATTGTAAATAAAGTCCGGCCATGAGTTATATTTCAATGAATCTGTTAAACCTCAGCCTTGATGATGCAGCAGCTGTTCGACTGCTGATTGTGCTTAACATAATACTGATATCAATAGTAATGCTGTGGTTTATCATCAGGATACTGGTTCCCCTTATAATAAAATTCCTTGCATGGCGTAAAGAAAAGGCGGCTTTTGCTGAAACCGTTACCCCTGACAGCGGGGAAACCGATTCAGATACAGGAGCCGCGATTGCAACAGCTCTTTACTTGTATTTCAATGAGATGCATGACGAAGAGAGCGACGTCATAACTGTTAAGAGGGTGTCGAAGACTTATTCACCATGGAGCTCAAAACTTTACAGTATGAGAAATTTACGGTGATTTTATTCAGTCAGGGAATCTTAAATTGATCATGTAAGAAAATAAAATATGAAGAACTTCAAGTTTTTAGTTAAAGGGAAGAAATACGATGTAAATATTCTGTCCCTTACCGGAAATGTGGCAAAGCTGAAGGTGAATGATGAGGATTACATTGTTGAGATAGAAAGGAACGTTAAACCCGATAAAACCCCGATTGTTGTCAGGTCTACAATCAAGGAACCCCAGAAGGAAATAGAGAAGAAAACGGGAGGCCCGAAAACGGAAGTTAAATCTCCTCTTCCCGGGATCATTGTCAGGATATTTGTTAAACCTGGAGATACTGTCGCAAAGAACCAGCCCCTCTTCACCCTTGAAGCAATGAAGATGGAAAATGAGATCAAAGCTGAACGCGATGGTGTGATTTCCGGGGTGAAAGTTACAGCAGGACAGACAGTTCTGCAGGATGAGGTTATAATGGAAATGGATTGATCTGCTTTTAAAACATCTTTAGTCACGGCATCATGGATAACAACTGTTCGACAACAGGAAATTCAGGTCCAAAAATCAGATCTGACTGCCAGATTACACTCTGTCTGAAGAGCGAGGGTGGAATCTCGATAGATCTTAAATCGAAGGTGGAAACCCTATATGGGGAATCCATCAGGACGCTGTGCTCGGATATGCTTGGCTATTTCGGGATTGAGAACGCTCATCTCGCAATAGATGATTACGGAGCACTGCCTTTTGTTATTATGGCCCGGATGGAAGCCGCTGTAAAGAAACTTACCGCATCCGGGATGATCTTTCTTCCTGATTTTCCCGAGGCTTACCAGTATTCAACCCTGCGCGACAGATTCCGTTTTTCAAGACTATATCTGCCTGGGAACACTCCAAGCCTTATGATTAATGCGGGGCTTCACTCGGCCGACGGGATCATCCTCGACCTGGAAGACTCGGTGGCACCCGACAGGAAGGACGAGGCAAGGATTCTTGTCAGGAATGCTCTCCGCCAGCTCGATTTCAGGGGTGCAGAGAGAATGGTGAGAATAAATCAGGGTGACAGGGGAATGGATGATCTAGATTCCGTAATACCGCACAATGTGAATCTTATCCTGATACCAAAATGCGAGTCTGCTGAAAACGTAAAGGAAATCGCAATGCGTATCAGGGATATAAAGGCAGGATCCGGTTCAGACAATCCGGTTTACCTGATGCCAATAATTGAGAGTGCAATGGGAGTGGAAACGGCATTCGATATTGCCAGAGCCGATGAAAGTGTTGTTGCAATGGCTTTAGGGCTGGAGGATCTCACCGCCGATATGGGTGTGCGAAGGACCAGTGAAGGGAATGAAACCCTCTATGCCAGGACAAGGATCGTAAATGCTGCCAAGGCTGCCCGGATACAGCCGATTGATTCTGTTTTCCCGGATGTTGGTGATATGGAAGGTCTCCGTCGGAATGTTGAGGTTTCAAAATCGCTTGGTTTTGAGGGAATGGGTTGCATACATCCCAGGCAGGTGCCAGTAATAAGGCAGGGATTTGCCCCGGAGAAGGAAGAAATTGAAAAAGCGCGGAGGATAGTGCTGGCTTATGAGGACGCTTTGTCAAAGGGCCTTGGTGTTGTTGCCCTGGGTTCAAAAATGATTGATCCCCCTGTAGTTGCCCGGGCTATGAAAGCTATCGACCTGGCTGTAAAGCTCGGTATCCTTGATTCAGGATGGAGAGATGAATCTTCGGCTGAAGTGAATTAATCAACTTAAATATTGCTTATCATGTCGATTCCGACTGTAATAAATGCCGTGGGCAGAGCCGTACCGGCAGAAATTAACGGCAAACCTGCAATTCCTTTCAGGGGAGTTGGTAAATACAGGCCTTCGGGAAATAAGTTTGGTCCTCCCATACCTTCATGCATTGATTTTCCGGATGATGGCAACAAAGTGGTGTCAACACTCGAGGAGGCTCTCCTGAGATGCGGCATCCGCGATGGAATGACATTATCCACTCATCATCACCTCAGGGAAGGAGACCTGATCAGCAACAGGATCTTCGATATAGCATCGAGAATGGGAGTGAAGGATCTTGTCTGGTTCCCTTCTGCCTCATTCTCCTGCAATGATCCTGTGATCAAATACCTCGAGGATGGAACGATAAACAGGATCGAAGGAAGCATGAATGGTCCCCTCGGAAGGTTCGTTTCGGAAGGAAGGATGAAGGGCACTGCTGTACTAAGGTCGCACGGGGGACGTGTTCAGGCAATCCAGGACGGTGAGGTCAGAATAGATATTGCAGTTCTGGCTGCACCAACAGCCGATTCATTTGGCAACGCAAGGGGAACCGGAGGCAGTTCGGCATGCGGGGTGCTTGGTTATGCCAAGGCCGATTCAATGTATGCAGACAAGGTTATTGTTGTTACCGATAACCTCGTCGATATACCCTGCTTCCCGATGGAAATAGAGGGCAACTATGTCGACTATGTAGTGGTTGTCGACAAGATCGGGATACCGGACAAGATTGTGTCCGGAACCACCCAGATTACAAAAAGCCCCGACAGGCTGCTTATCGCAGAGCTTACTGCGGCATTTCTTGAAAAGACCGGCATCTTAAAGGATGGTGTCAGGATGCAGGCGGGCGCAGGGGGTACATCACTTGCTATTGGGGTGTTTATTCATGAGATACTCAGGAAAAAAGGCTGGAAATCGAAATTAGGATTCGGAGGCAGTACAAGGTACATGGTGGAAATGCTTGAGAGCGGGCAGATGGAATACATCCTCGACGCACAGG